>JBDSYV010000248.1:0-16574 GCA_040110925.1 Ferruginibacter sp.
AAATTGTATTTGCATAATCCATAAACTTGTCGCTGATGGGCAAAATTTTCACTTGAAGAGGGGCTAGCCATGCCGGGAATTTTCCTGCATAATGCTCAAGCAAAAAGCCAATAAACCTTTCATGCGTGCCCAATGGTGCCCTGTGTATGATCAAAGGAACCTCAGGTGTATTATCCTGGTTTGTAAAGCTTAATTTAAAACTGCGTGCCTGGGCAAAGTCAACCTGGTTGGTTGCCAGTGTAAATTCGCGGCCAATAGCGCTCCATATCTGTACATCTATTTTGGGACCGTAAAAAGCACCTTCGCCCTTTACTTCTACAAAAGGAATATCATTTTCTATCATTACTTTTCTTACCAGTTCCTCAGTTTCCAGCCAGAGTTCCGGTTCATTCACATATTTCTGCCCGAGTTTTTCTGGATCGTGTAAAGACAAGCGCATGACATATTTTTCAATACCGAATATCTTAAAATATTTCAGGTACATTTCGTTCACAGCCCTGAATTCCTGAGCAAACTGTTCCTTACTGCAGTAAATATGTGCATCATTCATGTGCAGGCAGCGTACCCGCATCAGGCCAAACAATTCTCCGCTTTGTTCGTATCTGTAACAAGTACCATATTCTGCAATGCGGTATGGCAAGTCTTTATAGCTCTTTGGCTCGGCATCAAATATTTTATGGTGATGCGGACAATTCATCGCCTTCAGGTAATATTTTGTACCGTCAAGTTCCATTGGTGGAAACATACTGTCAGCATAGTAAGGTAAATGCCCACTGGTGATATATAAACTTTCTTTGGCAATATGTGGCGTAACTACTCTTTTATATCCTGCAGCATTTTCAGTTTCTTTAGCCAACTTCTCAAGTTCTTCAATGATCACTGTTCCATTGGGCATCCATAATATAAGGCCCTGCCCCACGTTATCATCCATTGTATAAATGCCAAGTTCTTTTCCAAGCTTCCGGTGGTCTCTCTTCTTGGCTTCTTCCAGCATTAGGAGGTACTCATCCAGTTCCTTTTGTGCTGGAAACGTAACACCATATACACGGGTAAGTTGCTTATTTTTTTCATCACCTTTCCAGTAAGCGCCTGCAACGCTTGTAAGTTTAATGGCTTTTATAAAACCTGTATTAGGAATATGTGGCCCCCTACATAAATCTGTAAAGCCACCCTGTGTATAAAATGTAATTTCACCATCCGTTAGCCCGGAAAGCAGATCCAGCTTGTATTCATCACCCTTTTCTTCAAAATATTTTAACGCTTCATTTTTACTAATGGCCTTGCGCTGGTAAACATTGCTTTGCTTTGCCAGTTCACCCATCTTTTTTTCCAGTATGGCTAAATCTTCTTCTGAAAGTTTCCTGTCTCCAAGATCCATATCATAATAAAAACCTTTATCTATTGCTGGTCCCACCCAGAATTTCACGCCAGGAAACATTAATTCTACTGCTTCTGCCATTAAATGCGCAGAGGAATGCCAGAACGTAGATTTGGCATCCACATCATCCCAGGTGAGGAGTTTAAGTGAGCTGTCTTTTTCTATAGGGCGAGTGGCATCCCAAACTTCACCATTAATGTTTGCTGCCAATACCTTTCTTGCCAGGCCTTCGCTTATAGATTTAGCAATATCAAGCGATGTTGCTCCACTTTCATATTCCCGGTTTGATCCATCGGGTAATGTTATTTTTATCATCATTTTTCTAAACCGGGTTTTATTAAAAAGCAAATTTAACGAAGTCTTAGCGAAGGGAAAATTTATCCCAAATATCTTTGATAATTATGAGAACTTTCCTTGTCCTTTGGTTTCTTTGTATTATTTCGTTAGGTGCATTTACGCAGGATTTAAGTGGGCGCTGGGTTTCTCATTCATATACTGATGTAGGCAAATTTGGGGAAATAGAAATGATTTTAGACCTTACACAACATGCGGATAATTCGATCAGCGGTTATTCAAAAACCTTATTTTCTTCTTCGTTTAAAGTTGACACAGTAATTTGTTTACTTGAAGGTTATGTGAAGAAGAAAACTGCCTGGATAGCTGAAACCGAAATATTAAAAAATTCAGGATTATATGATAATCCCTGCCTGCAGGAAATGGTTTTAAAATACATTCATAGAAACAATTCAGAAACCTTGTGGGGCCGTTGGGCATCAAAAATAACAACATGTGGTTCAGGAGATATTAATTTAAAAAAGATTAATCCATGATGAAAAATTTATTCATATTTTCTTTATTATTTTTCAATACAATTTCTGCCTCGGCCCAAAACTTCAGTGGGCAATGGAAAGGTGAGTTTTTTGATAAGAGCACAAAATTTGTAGGCTGGGGTGGAGACCGATGTGATTATGTGCTTGAACTGGAATGTAAAGGCAAAACCGTAACAGGTTTTTCTTATACCTATTTTACTGATGAGGGCAAACGTTATTATACCATCTGCAGGTTGGAAGGATTCCTGGATAAAAAGACAAAATACCTTGAGGTAAAAGAAGTAGAACGCACTAAAACAAATGTCCCGATAGATTTAAATAATTGCTTCCAGGTTCATAAACTTACATATGCAAAACAAAATGATGATGAAGTCCTTGAAGGTACGTGGATACCTGCTCCTGATCAAAAAGGTTCTTGCGGGTTTGGGGTAACTTCTCTTGTACGGCGCAATTTGAAAAGCAGTTTTCCTGGCTTTAAGAGTAGCACTTCCCGAACGCCCGAAAAAACCAACTGGCAGGAATCAAAAAAACCGATGACACGAGTGACTAAACCTGCACCAGCCCCTATGGCAAAACAAAATCCTGTAAAACAAAATACTGCCCCTCTCACTCCAAACCGTGATAGTTTTATTGTTCCGGAAATTATTAGAGAACCTTCCACTAAAAATGAATCAATTACCACTTTAGCCCCACGCCTTGTTTATGAAAAACGCAATAGCACAGTCATAAAAACCATTCAGCTTGAATCAGAAAGAGTGAAAATTGATTTATATGATAATGGTGAAATTGATGGTGACAGCATAAGCCTCTTTCTGAATGGAAAATTATTTATGGCCAATAAAAGGTTGACAGAAAAACCAATTACAATATTCCTTGATAACGATGATCTAAAAGATAATAATGAACTAGTAATGTATGCTGAAAACCTTGGTACCATTCCGCCAAACACTGCATTGATGGTAGTTACCGACGGTACCAAACGATACGAAGTGCGTATTACCTCCGATTTACAAAAGAGTGGCGCTATACGTTTTTTAAAAAAAGTTAATGGAGATAAGAAGGATTAATTGTTCGCCTTAATAGTATCTACAATACTTCCGCAATGCAACATTCCTGATTTATATTTGGGATGATTCTTGCCCAGGTAGGGGTTGACTATTTCTTCACTATTACTTATCCAGTTTGCACTTTCAACGTCATTGAAGGCCATTGGGCAGTTTTGCAGATATAGATGAGTGCCTTCGTAATTAACGGTTTTTAAGAAAGATGGATACATCAATTCGCTTATCCCACTGAAATCCTTACGCATTTCGACAATATTGGATTGTTGCAGAAGGCTTTGTGCAGTAGCTTTTATATCTGAAATATTTCCCATGGCTGTTTCGTAAATCATAGAAGAGTCTACTTTTAGCTCCTCCATATGCATACTGTCAAGGGTAACCAAATACTGACGGGTGTATTCTTTGGCCTTGGCTGTATCGGCTTCTACAAATGCATCCTTTATGAGCAGGTAAGCATTTACCATACTGTCAATACTGTTATTAAAAATAGCTGAATGTTTTTTTTGTGCAATCGGTGCTTGCTTAGGCTCAGAAACAGTGCTAGATTTTGTCCTTAACAAAAACCAGTAAATGCCAAATGCCAATAATAATATCAATAATACAATAATAACACGCTTCATAATTATTTTTTTTCAAAGTTAAGAGATAACAAATAAATGAAAGTAGCTATGAGATTAGTGTAAAATTCATTTCGCTAAATTTTGATTCAAGCACAAATAGCCCGATATAAACAGCTAATTTTGCGGCAAATTTCAAAAGCTGTTTTAATTATATATCATGCTACTTGGGTTACAAAATGTTACGTTTGAATTTGGTGCAAGAACTATTGTGGAAGACGCCACCTGGCATATTCAACCTAATGAACGCATAGGACTTATAGGCTATAATGGTACTGGTAAATCAACATTATTAAAAGTTCTTACAGGACAATTTTCAACCGCAAAAGGAAACGTAGAAAAAGGGAGAGAAACTACTATTGGTTTCCTGCACCAGGATTTATTAGGTTTTGATACAGAAGATTCCATCCTGGAAGTGGCTTTGGGAGCATTTGAAAGAGTTAAACAATTAGAAAAAGAAATAGAACTGCTTGGCGAAAAGCTTTCTGAAACCGGCGACGAAGCCTTAGCGCATGATTATGCCGATCTCCTGCATGAATTGGAAGTACTGGATGGCTATAGCATTCACCACCGCACAGAAGAAATATTACAAGGCCTGGGATTCACCAATGCTGAACTTCAGAAACCATATAAAAATTTCAGTGGTGGATGGCGCATGCGGGTGCTGCTTGCAAAAATGATCCTGCAGCATCCTGATGTTTTGTTATTGGATGAACCTACCAACCACCTTGATCTTCCAAGCATTGAATGGCTGGAAAAATATCTTATCCATTACCCGGGAGCTGTTGTAATTGTTTCGCATGATCGTTTCTTTTTAGACAGAATGGTTACAAAAATTGTTGAGTTATACCAGCAGCAATTAAATTTTTATACGGGCAATTATTCTTATTATGAAACAGAAAAGGCCCTGCGTATTGATATGCAGAAAAAGGCTTTTGACAACCAGCAGGATTATATTCGCCAGCAGGAAAAATTTGTAGAGCGTTTTAAAGCTAAAGCCAGTAAGGCTGCCGCAGCACAGAGTATAGTAAAAAGATTAGACAGGCTTGACCGTATAGAAGATGTGGAACTGGAAAGACCGAATATGAAAATAAATTTTGCAGTGGACAAACAGCCCGGCAAAATCATCTGTACTTTAAAACACGTGAGCAAAAGTTTTAAAGATGTAACTATTGTTGAAAATACCGGTGCCGAAATTGATCGTGGAGATAAGATTGCCTTGATAGGTGCAAACGGGAAAGGTAAATCTACATTGCTGCGAATCATTGCAGGCACTGAACCTTTTGAAGGAAAACGTGAATGGGGACACAACGTGGTAGAGAGTTTTTATGCACAACATCAACTTGAAGCACTGAACCAGAATAATGATGTGCTGGAAGAACTGAAAGAAGCCCGCAGCGGTAAAAATGACCTGGAACTTCGCAGCCTGCTTGGTGCATTTTTATTCAGCGGCGATACGGTTGAAAAGAAAATAAAAGTATTGAGCGGTGGTGAGAAGGCAAGAGTTGCTCTTGCAAAAACCATTGCAAGTAAAGCTAATTTTTTAATGCTGGATGAACCTACCAATCACCTTGACATTCATTCTGTGGATTTACTGGTAGAATCATTAAACAAATATGAGGGCAGCCTGATATTGGTGAGTCATGATCGTTATTTCATCAGCCGGTTGGCTAATAAAATATGGGAAATAGAAGACCACAAAATCCGTGAGTTTAAAGGAACCTATGCCGAATGGGAAGACTGGAAAGAACGCAGGTTGAAAACAGAGGCAGCGAATAAGAAATTGGAAAAGGTAGAAGTAAAAGCAGAAAAGCTAATTGAAAAGCCTGCCGAAAAAAAACAACAACAACCTGTTGTAACCAATGACAATAAAAAAGAATTACAAAAAGTAAAAAGCCGGTTAAAGCAATTGGAAGAAAGACTTGCACAGGTTACAAAAACAAAGAATGGTTTTGAAGCTGACCTTGCTGCACCGGAAATTTACAGTAATAAAGATAAATTCCTGCAAACAGAAACGGCCTACAATAAAGCATTGAAAGAATTTGAGGATGTGAATGCCGAATATGAATCAATATTTGAAAAGATGATGGAACTGGAAGGGTAATTCTTTTTTATTACAGCACTAAACAATTATTCTTCCAGCGATTTTACTTTATTTATCCTGCGCAAATGCCGGGCTGCAGCTGTAAATTCTGCATTAAGAAATGTACGAACATATTCCAGCGCACTGGCTTCACCAGTAACTCTCCCGCCAAGACAGATAATATTCATATCATCATCTTCCACACCCTGGTGTGCGGAAAAATCATCCTGTATTAATGCCGCTCTTGCTCCTTTAATTTTATTAGCAGCAATGGATACCCCCACCCCACTACCGCAAACAGCAATGCCCCGGTCTATTTCTCCAGAAGCCATGGCACGGGCCAACGGTATTACAAAATCAGGATAATCATCATCTTCATTCAAAACGTATGCACCAAAATCAACAAGATAATATTCCTGTTTTTCCAGCCAGTTAACCAGGCTCTTCTTTAAAGCATATCCACCATGGTCTGCACATATACCAATTTTCATAACAGTTTATTTAAGTAAAGTTGAGAAATAAAAAAAACAAGAAATGCTTGTAAAAACAATTTACAATTTAAAAAGCTAATTATTTTAAGGTTAAAAAGATCACTTCAATTTTTCTTTTGTAAACAATATATCTTGCAAGGTAGATTTTTGGATTTGATCAGAACTAAAGGATATATAAAAAATAAACATGAAAAAGATAGCAATCATTGGTGGAGGAAATTTAGGTACAGCAATAGCCAACGGGCTTTTAAAAAGTGAATTCCTGCCAGCGCAGGCTATAACTATTACCAAAAGAAATATCGCCTCATTGGTTGGTTTGGAATCAGTGGGCATTAATGCAACAACCGATAACCTCCTGGCTGTAAAAGAAAGCGATGTCATACTGCTTGCAGTAAAACCATTTCAAATAAAAGAAGTACTCGAACAAATTACTCCTGTTCTTACCAAAAATCATATCGTCGTTTCAACAGTTACCGGTATTACCCTTGAGGAAATAAAATCTGTCATTCAGAAAGACATCCCTTTATTTCGTGCCATGCCAAATACGGCCATCGCTATTCAGGAAAGCATTACCTGCATCAGCAGCGTTCAGGCAACTGATAATGAAAAGGAATATGTAGAAAAATTATTTTCGGTGCTTGGCAAAATAACAATGATAGATGAAAAGCTAATGAATGCTGCAACTGTTCTTGGCGCCTGCGGAACCGCTTTTGCTATGCGTTACATAAGAGCAAACATCCAGGGCGGTATTGAAATTGGATTTGATGCAGCTACTGCAAGTCTTATTGCAGCTCAAACTGTAAAAGGCGCTGCTGAATTATTACTCACCACACATACGCATCCGGAACAGGAAATAGATAAGGTAACCACGCCAAAAGGCTGTACCATTGCGGGATTGAATGAAATGGAACACCAGGGCTTTAGTTCATCAATGATAAAAGGAATAGCTGCCAGCTTTGCAAAGATTGGGTAGCATTTTATTTATTTGATGCTAAACCTGGAACCTTGTATCATAAAAATACTGTCAACAATTGTTGGCAGTATCTTTTTTTAATATTTTACAAATCCGTAATGGGTTTATATTTTGGCACCAATGCCTTCATAACTACCCAGGCAATAAGGTACGCAACTGCACATATAGCAAACATGATTGTGTAACCAGTTTGAATATGACCAAGTGCTTTGTAATGGTCAAACAAAGCACCGCCCAATTTTGAAATGAGTACACCGCCGAGGCCTCCTGCCATTCCGCCAATGCCTACAATGGAGCCCACTGCCTTTTTTGGAAACATATCTGATACTGTAGTAAATATATTTGCTGACCATGCCTGGTGGGCTGATGCGCCAATGCCGATAAGAATAACAGGTATCCAGAAACTGATATACCCAAAAGGTTGGGCCAACAGAACAACAAGTGGTATAATTGCAATGAGTAACATAGCTTTCATTCGGCCATCATAAGCATTGTAGCCTTTACGGATAAAATAGGTTGGAAACCAGCCACCACCAATGCTTCCAAACATTGTCATACTATACAAAACTGCAAGCGGAATGGTAATTTCCGTTTTACCCATGCCATACTGCGCATCCAAATATTTAGGTAACCAGAATAAAAAGAACCACCACACACCATCCGTCATAAACTTACCAAATACAAATGCCCAGGTTTGTTTGTATCCTAACAATTTTGTCCAGGGGACTTTTTTTATTTTTTCTGTAACCAGTATTTCAGTTTCTGTATCTGAATTAATATAATCCAGTTCGGCCTTCGATAATCTTTTTTGCTGCTCAGGTTTGTTGTAAAATATCAGCCAGCATATCAACCACAAGAACCCAATAGCTCCCACTAAAACAAAGGCAGTTTGCCATCCCCAATGCACTGCAATGTATGGCACTGTTATCGGTGCAAGTATGGCGCCTACATTAGCACCAGAATTAAAAATACCTGTAGCGAATGATCTTTCTTTTTTGGGAAAATATTCTGCAGTTGCTTTTATTGCGGCGGGGAAATTACCTGCTTCTCCTAAAGCAAGAAAAGCACGGGATATCATAAAACCTAAAATAGACACTGGAATTACTAAACCAACAGTAGCAAAAATTCCTGAAAATGCAGAGCCAATTTCTATAGCATACGCATGCATGATGGCAGCAAGTGACCAGATGATTATTGCAAGAGTAAATCCCCGCTTGGTGCCTAACTTATCAATAAATCTTCCGGCAAATAACATGGAAATGGCGTAGGCAAACTGGAACACTGCAGTGATATTTGCATAGTCAGTATTGGTCCATCCAAATTCCAGGGAAAGATCAGGAGCAAGAAGACTTAAAACCTGCCGGTCAAGATAATTGATAGTAGTTGCAAAAAACAAAAGTGCACATATAGTCCACCTGTATTTTCCAATGGCGTTGAGTGTTGTCATTTATTATTTTTAATACTTTGAACCAATGCCAGAACCTCACGTGATGATGTTTCTATAGTTGCGTAATCTTTTTGTTCCATTAGTTTTTTGCTAATCAATTTACTACCCATTCCTACTGCACAAACACCTGCTTTAAACCAGCCTTCAATATTTTCCCTGGTTGTATCAACGCCGCCAGTTGGCATAAACAATAGTTTTGGAAAGATATCTTTAATGCCACTTAAAAATTCAGGACCTAACATATTACCTGGGAAAAGCTTTATAAATTTTATCCCTGCATTTTCTGCTGCAATAATTTCTGAAGGGGTCATGCATCCGGGTGCATAAAAAATATCATTTACTACTGCATAGTCCGCCACTTCTTTTACAAATCCGGGACTCACTAAAAAATCAGCACCTGCATTCAAATACTGGTGCATTTGTTCAAGGTTCTTAATCGTACCCACACCCAATGACAACCCCGGCATCTCCGCATTTCTTACTTCAACCATTTTTGAGAAATTCTTTAATGCTGCATCACCCCGGTTTGTGTATTCAACTGCCTTTACTCCTGCCCTGTATATGGCTCTTAAAATATCTACACTTACCGTTTCATCTGCATTAAAATATAGAGGCAACATGCCCTGTTCCAAAATCAGGTCTGTACTTTCTTGTATCTTACTCATAGAATTAAATTTTTACTTTGATGACCAATTTTTTTATCTCTGCATCGCCTATCATGGGTGCATGCACATCTTCCGGAAAGAAAATAGCAAACTGTGCATCGGTTAATTGAAAAAACATATCGGGGGTGTCGCTGAAGAATTGAACATCTTTCTCAGGGTTATATTCGCCTTTTTCGATTTTACAATGCTCTCTTGGTTTCCATCCAATTTGTTCAACACCCTTAATACAAAGCTGAATGTCTATATGCTTGTTATGGCATTCGAATTTTGCCGTAGATTCTTCGGCAGTCATCCCGATTTTACCGGAAAAAATTGCTCTCAGGTTGTCGCCATCAATATCATACTTCCCCATTTCAATTGTATCCAGGTTTGTGTTTTGGATATATTCAAAAGCTTTGGCAAATAAAGGATGAACAGGAAAATATTTAGCAGCGTTTTGTATGGCATCTACAATCATTATGTTTCATTTGTTGAATAGAAATATATTGTACAAGAGTGCGACGCCGATGCAGCTTAATAGATGTACTGTTGCCTGGTAAATAAATTTTACCTCTGCACCCTTCCACTTCCATCACCTTTCATCAACTCTTTCACATCACTTAAAGTAGCATGGTTTAAATCGCCGGGAATAGTATGTTTTATAGCACTTGCTGCCACACCAAACTCTGCAGCTTCAGGCATTGGCATACCGGTTACCAGGCCATAAATAAACCCGCTTGCAAATGAATCACCACTTCCTACCCTATCTACAATTCTTACTTCATATTTTTTTGTATGGTAAAATTCAGTGCCGTCATAAACCAATGCACTCCATCCATTGTCGCTTGCACTATGGCTTTCACGCAGTGATGAAGCAATATATTTAAAACCGAATTTTTCTTTCATTTGTTTGAAAACATCTTTAAAACCATCAAGGTTAAGTTCGCCCTTGGTTACATCTGTATCTTTTGCTTTAAAGCCAAGTGTGGTATCCGCATCTTCTTCATTGCCGATGCACACATCAACATACTGGCAAAGCCTGGTCATAACTTCTCTTGCTTTTTCTTTGCTCCATAATTTTTTGCGATAATTCAAATCAATACTTGTGGTAATGCCTTTTGCTTTTGCAGCTTTGAGTGCGGCCTCAGTTAGTGCTGCTGCCTTATCACTCAATGCTGGCGTAATGCCGGTTGTATGAAACCAATCAGCACCTTCGAGTATTTTATCAAAATCAAATTCAGAAATATCTACATCTGCAATGGATGCACCTGCACGGTCATACACAACCTGCGAGGCACGCATGGATGCACCGGTTTCAAGGAAATAAATTCCCAGCCTGTCGCCACCTCTTACGATGAATCGTGTATCCACGCCATAACGGCGCACATGGTTAATGGCCGCTTGCCCGATAGGGTTGTTGGGCACTTTGGTTACAAATGTTCCGTTAAGGCCATAATTACATAAAGCCGCGGCTACATTGGCTTCACCACCACCATAAGTAATATCAAATGAATCAGCCTGAACAAAACGTTTGAAATCCGGCGTTGACAATCGCAACATTATTTCTCCAAGGGTTACAACTTTCTTTGACATGTTTATATATTTTATGTTTTGTTCGAAAGATACACAATGTAAATACTCAACTTGTTCTTTTTTCTTGATTAATTACCGGTAACGTTGCCGGTATCGATGCCGGAAGTTTATTTTATTTTAAGACCAGCCAAAATATTCCTTTGCATTGTTATAACATATATCCTGGATTATTTTCCCGGTCCATGCAATATCATCCGGCAGTTCCCCATTTTCTATTTCCTCTCCAAAAAGATTACACAAAATGCGGCGAAAATATTCATGCCGCGGATAAGAAAGAAAGCTGCGTGAATCGGTAAGCATACCTACAAACTTGCTCAGCAAACCCATATTGGATAAGGTATTTATTTGTTTGGTCATGCCGTCTTTCTGGTCCAGGAACCACCATGCTGAGCCCCACTGAATTTTGCCTGCAGAAGACCCATCGTTGAAATTGCCGATCATGGTTGCCATCAGTTCATTATCTGCAGGATTTAAATTGTAGATAATTGTTTTGGTTAATTTATTTCCAGTATCGAGCCTGTTTAAAAATTTAGAAAGAGACTTTGCATGAGAAAAACTTCCAATGGAATCCCACCCTGTATCAGCGCCGAGTGAATTATACATGCGGCTGTTGTTATTGCGTATGGCGCCGAGATGGTATTGCTGTACCCAGTTTTTTTCATGGTCCCATTCTGCAAACTGAACCAGCATGGCTGATTTAAATTTTACATTTTCTTCCCGGCTTAATTCCTTCCCGCTTCTTATTTTATCAAATGCATTGCTTATTTCTGAATCACTATAATCTTCTGCATACATTTCTTCCAGGCCATGGTCAGAAACAGAGCAACCTTTTTCTGCAAAAAAATCATGGCGGCTTTTAAGTGAATCAAGATAGGATGTAAAGTTGCTGATTGAAATATGGGCAGAAGATTCAAGCTTTGAAATATAATTATTAAATCCTTCTGCACTATCCACGTTCATGGCCGCATCTGGCCTGAATGCTGGCCTGATAGGAATTTCAAAGCCGTCTGCTTTTATTTTTTGGTGGTGCTCCAGGTTGTCAACAGGATCATCAGTAGTACAAACAGTATGTACATTCATTTTGCGAAGCAGTTTTTTTACACTGTATCCTTTGCCCATAAGTTTTTCACTGCATTCATCATAAATTTTTTCTGCAGATTTTTCATTGAGTATTTCTTCAATATCAAAATAGCGCTGCAGTTCAAGATGTGTCCAGTGATATAATGGGTTTCTTAACGTATAAGGCACGGTTGCTGCCCATTTAATAAATTTTTCTTTGGGTGATGCATCGCCCGTGATGTATTTTTCATCCACACCATTTGCACGCATGGCCCTCCATTTATAATGGTCACCTTTCAGCCATACTTCTGTGAGGTTATTAAAATTAATATCATCAGCAATTGGTTGTGGCGGCAGGTGACAATGGTAGTCAATAATCGGCATGTCTTTAGCAAAGTCATGATAAAGCTCCTGTGCCGTTTTGGTATTGAGTAAAAAGTTTTTTCCTAAAAAAGATTTCATATCGTCTGGCTTATTTATAAATCGTTTATTCTTACCTCACCCTCTTTCCCTCTCCCTAAGAGAGGGATGGTGCTACAAAATATATCCATAAATTTTGTTATTCCATTTCATCTTTCATGCATCACCAGCAATCACAAACTCACACCTCTTTTCCATGGGATAAAATCATCCTGGTTCAATAAAACTGCTTTTGGGATTACTTCGCCGCTGGCAGCTTTAATGCAGTATTCTAATATTTCTTCACCCATTTGCTCAATCGTTTTTTCTCCTTCAATAACTGGCCCGCAATCTATATCAATGATATCATTCATTCTTTTGGTTAGGTTGCTGTTGGTAGATAGTTTGATGGTAGGACAAACCGGGTTACCAGTTGGCGTGCCAAGGCCGGTAGTAAACAAAATTAATGTAGCACCTGATGCGGCTTTGCCTGTGGTGGCTTCCACATCATTACCAGGTGTGCAAACCAGGCTTAGTCCAGGTTTTGTGGCTTGCTCCGTATAGTCTAATACATCAACTACAGGTGATGTGCCGCCCTTTTTTGCAGCACCCGCACTCTTCATGGCATCTGTTATCAATCCATCCTTTATATTGCCCGGCGATGGGTTCATACTAAAACTACTTCCGGCATTGGTTACGGTTTCTTCATACCTGTGCATGAGTTTTATAAATTTTTCTGCCGATGATTTCTCTATGGTTCTGTCAATTAAATTTTGCTCTACTCCACATAGTTCAGGAAATTCTGCCAGCAATACTTTTGCGCCAAGTGCTACCAGTAAATCGGAGCAATATCCCACTGAAGGGTTTGCAGAAATTCCGCTGAAACCATCGCTGCCTCCGCATTTAACTCCTACACATAATTTATCCAGGGATGCAGGTGCTCTTTCTTGTTTATTGGCTTCAATCAATCCTTCAAAAGTTTGTTTTATGGCATCACTTATCAGTTGTTCCTCACTTTGCGACTGCTGTTGTTCATAAATATAAAGTGGTTTATCAAAATGAGAATTAATTGCTTTAACGTCATCGAGAAAATCCGACAATTGTAAATTCTGGCAGCCAAGGCTTAGCACCGTTACACCTGCAACATTGGGATGATTAGCATAGGCAGCAAGTAATTTACCAAGTACTGCTGCATCCTGTCTTATGCCACCACATCCTCCCTGGTGATTTAAAAATTTTATGCCATCAATGTTTTTAAAAACTCTTGTCGTATTTCCATTCATGGATGGTGATAAAGAAAGCTGGCTGATATTTTCTCCTTGCTGGTATGCCTGCAATAACTGGTGGGTATATCGTTTATATTTATCTGAAACGGCATAGCCTAGTTCCTGGTGCATTGCTTCTTTAATAACTTCCAGGTTACGGTTTTCGCAAAATACTGTAGGGATAAATAACCAGTAATTGGCAGTGCCTACTCTCCCATCACTACGATGGTATCCACTAAAACTGCGGCCGGCAAACCTGCTTATATCCGGTGCCTGCCATTTAAAGTCAACATGACGGTAAGCATAAGGCTGAGATGCATGTTTCAGATTATCGGTAGTCATGCGGCTTCCTGCTTTTGCTGCCTGTTGCATTTTTCCCACTATCACGCCATACATAGTTACCGTATCACCCACCTGCATATCCTGCAAATAAAATTTATGTTTGGCAGGAATATTTTCAACGAGTTCAACCCTGCTATTTTCCTGCAAAAGAGATTCTCCCTTTTCAAGATTTTGCAATGCAACCATTACATTGTCTGCAGAATTTATTTTTAAAAATTTATTTTTCATTTACTAATACCTTTTTTGCATCCCCAGTCAATTCCATTGCGGCTAGCGGCCCTTTTGCAATTAACACATCCAGCCAATGTATCACTTCAGATTCAAATCCTGGAAGGCTGCACAAATCTATGCCCCAGAGTTCAGTATTTTTCAAAACAGTTTTTACCACAATTGAAATTGTTCCTGCTTTCCATGCATCTGCATAAAAGGCTGCATTATTGTCTGTAATTGTATAAGATTGGTCATTGGCGATACCTGAAAATAAATTCCCGGAAGCTGTAGATTTCATGAACAGGATATGCGCAGCCATACCAAGTGCCATGTGAGGCGCAGGTTGTTCATGACGACTGTTATATTTTTCAATAAGCTCCACAGTACGCATATACATTTTAGATGAATACTGCATGGTAATGCTGAGCCATTTATGTTCAATAAATTCATTTCTAAAACGGTCAAGTACTTCGTTTGCAAAACCAATTGCTTCATCTTCCCTGATGGTTCCATTTACAATGCAGGGAATAATTTCATTGACCATCAGGTTTTCCAGGAAGTTTTCAAACAAGTTATTATCCATTGCAATTTTTACAGTATCAAAGCCCGAAAGCACTGCCAGCCCGGCGCTGAAGCTATGAGCCGCATTCAGCAAGCGCAATTTTAGTTCCCGGAATTTATTAATGTCAGCAGCAATAATGACGCCTTCTGCAACATCAGCAAATGATAAAATATTTTTTACTTTGTCTGAGGAAGATTCAATTGCCCACAAAGCATAGCTTTCACTCATAATTAAATTCTCATCTTTGTATCCAAGTGTAGTTTCCAATTTAACCTGCTCATCTTCTTTCAATTTGCCAGGCACAATTCTGTCCACAAGTGAATTGCAAAATTCATTTGCATTTTCCAACCAGTCTATAAAGGCTATTTCTAATCCATTCTGGTGAGCAAGTTCCAGCACTATGGATAATAATTTCTCAGCATTACCCGGTATTAATTCTGTAGGAATAATTACCATTCCTTTATTCGTATCCGCATGAAATATTTTAAATCGCTGGTATAAAAAAGCAAGCAGCTTACCGGGAAAAGAAACGGGGGGACTGTTATGTATATTATCCTTTACCAGCGTTATGCCCACTTCAGTTGTATTGGAAATGATAACCTGCATATCAGGGTTTGCGGCACATTCCAATACGCTATCCCACTCTGTAGCTGCAGAGAGGCAACGACTTACGGAAGAAATGATGTGATTTTCATTTATCTTTTTCCCGGATTTAATTCCCCTGACACAAACCGTGTAAAGGCCATCCTGTGCTGCAACGCTGGTACAATCGCCATTGCCTGTTGATTTAACCATAACGATGCTGCCGTTAAATTCCCCTTTCAGATTTGCTTTATGAATAAGAAAATCCGGGAGCCCTTTTAGTAATACACCTGTTCCAAATTGTAATACTTTTTCCGGCAGGCTTAATGCACTGGCAGGAGGAATAAACAAGTTATCACCAGGAATTATTTTTTTAATATTTGATTTTGTGAGCTGCATGATATTTTATTTTGCTGTAGGGTTCCAACGTTTATTAAATAGCCATTCCATATCTATTTTTGTTGAGGTTATATTGCCGAAAGCAGCAGATAAGTTATCAGCAAACCAGGCATAGTCACCATTTATTTTATGGCAGTTGTAATAATAAATTCTTTCGCCCCATTGTATAATGTTGCTTGTTGGTACCCTGTAGATGGGTTTATCTGCCATGTTTGCAGCAAACTTGCAGTTGATTAAAAAAAATTGTGCATCCCTGTGATAACGCCCGAGTTTAAAACCATCATAACCTTCAAAAGTACAATTCACCAGCACCGTTTTTGAATCAGGATTTTTTGAACCGTCATGCCAGATAGCTGCATCTCCGCTCAACGCAATAAACCGGCAACCTTCGGCCCATGCCCATCCACGCGGGCAATAAAAATCTACTCCGCCTTCCATTATGCAATCTTTAAAATAAAACATACCATCTTCCACGTTCCATGGACTAACGGTATCACCACCATAGGCTTTAAAATGACAATTTATTGCTTTAAACCTTGTGGCATTCATGGTACGCAATGCCATTTGGTGACCGTTATTCTTTATTATTTTTTGTTGGGATGATGTATCTGTTTTGCAATAGATTATTTTTTCTGATGC
>JBDSYV010000249.1:0-8990 GCA_040110925.1 Ferruginibacter sp.
TACCAGCTATTGGCCGATAGTGAAAAAATCTGGATACTTGATGCAAGTGGACTGTGTTATTACTTATATGCAGATAATCATTTTCATTATTTGGATTTTAATAAAAATGCCAATCTTCAAGTTACTTCTATAATCATGGATAAGAAGCAAACCATATGGTTTACAACCACCGTGGGATTATCTAAAATTGATATAAGGTCTTTAAAATATTCATTGGTAAAACAAGATAGTGAATTGGCTGGCGGTGCGCTTTATATTGATGTATTGCAAAGGATTTGGATAAACAAGATTAATAAACTTTATCTCTATGATCCTCAAAAGGAAAGTTTAACATCAATGCCGAATTTACAGTTATCGGACATTGGATTTATAACAGGTTTTTTTTCCCAACGGGAAAATGAAATATGGATGGCATTTAAAAATTATGATTCCTCTGGGTTAAGAATGTATAATAAATCAACAACGCAAACACATAGCTTTTATAAAAACAATGCAATCAGTATTCACGAACATTATGGCGATTTTATGCTTTATCCTTTTCTCACCGGGGATAGTGTACTCTGGTGCAACAATGACAAAGGGATAGCTTTGTTTAATCTTAAAACAAAAAAATTTATTCCTACCGGAGACATTCAAAAAACAGATGAAACATCTTTGGATGTAGGGGAAGTGAATGTAAAATTTATTGACCGGGAAAATAATTTATGGATTGGTGGCTCAGCAGGCCTTGCTAAAACAGATGTTCACACCAGGCAAATAAATTCTTACCGCATTGCGGAAATGTTTGAAAAAAGCGCTGCAGTATCCATTAGAAAAATGGTTAAGGATAAGTATAAGGAGAATTTTTTTTGGATTATTACTTATGGTGCTGGCATTTTAAAATATGATTTTAAAAAAAGGGAAGTGGTAAAATGGTACAGGTATGTGAAACCTGAAAAAAATAAAGAAGATGAAAACGGTAGCTGGAATTATGATGCCTGTTATGACAAGCATGGAAAATTGTGGGTTGCCTCTGGTATCGGCCTCAGCAGTTATGAAGAAAAAAAAGATGAATTCGTAAATCAACAAATAGTGTCTTCTGTTAAACCAGGTGCAAACCTGATTTTAAAAATGATAATGGGTGCCAGCAATGATTTATGGCTAGGAACTAATGAGGGCCTTTACCGATATGACACCAAGACCCTTGAACTAAAAAGAATAAATAAATTAAATCAAATAAACAATATCAAAAGCGAAGAAAATTTACCTGTTTATGATTTAAAATTTAACAGCAACGGGCAATTAGTTGTGGGAACAAAAAAGGGATTAAAAATCCTGGATACCAGTAGCGGGAATATAAAAACTTTATTTCGCAACCAGGCTCAGGGTTTTATCTTAGACAGGAATTATGTATGGGGAGTTGACACCGATAAAGATGGTAATGTTTGGGCAGCAACTTATGGAGGTAGTTTATGGAGGTGGAATAAATCAAATAATTCTTATACAGATTTTGCAGTAAAAAATGGTCTGACCAATACCATATTCCGGGATGTGTATGTGGATTCCCTGCAAAATATCTGGACGAGTTCAAAAGATGGCGTCTTTAAATTGCCTGCTGGCGATACTAATTTTATTCATTACACGCCTACTAACGGGCTTTTTGACATTGACCAGTCACAGGGCAGGTGGAGCATCATTGACCATAAAATTTTTGCAGGCTATAATGGTGGTTTTTCAATTATTGATTTGTACCATAAAAAATTATCACAAGCATCTTTTCCTGTCTGGATATCCGGTTTTAAAATCTTTGATGATGCTCTATATTTTGAGCCGGGAAGATATAGGAATAATACGCTGCAGCTTAAACCATCGCAAAATTTTATCAGCTTTGAATTTACAGGACTTTATTATACACAAGCGGAAAATATTAAGTATGCCTACAAATTAGAAGGTGCAGATAAGGACTGGATAAATATTGGACGTAGGCGGTTTGTTACATACAGTAACCTTGCAGCAGGAGATTATACCATGCTGCTGAAGGCCATGAACAGCGAAGGGCAATGGAGCAGCCAGGAAGATAGCTTTAAATTTTATCTGGCGCCTGTTTTTTGGAAAAGCTGGTGGTTTCGTATACTGTTATTAGCTTTTATGGCAATAGCCATTATTGGTTTATTCAGGTATAAGCTGGCCACAGTAAAAAAAGATGCCATCTTCCGCCAGCGGATAGCAGAAACAGAAATGATTGCCCTTCGAACACAGTTGAATCCACATTTTATTTTCAATAGTCTTAGCAGCATTGAAAATTTGATGATGCGCAATAATCAAAGGCTTGCTATAGAATACCTGAACAAATTTGCAATGCTTTTACGCATCATCCTGGAAAGCAGCAGAACACCGGTTGTCCCTTTTTCTAAAGATATGGAAGCCATAAAATTGTATGTGGAACTGGAGCATTTACGCCTGAATAAATCATTTTCATTTTCCATAAATATTACTGCTGATTTACAAAATGGGGATTACAAAGTACCGCCACTGTTGATACAACCTTTTGTAGAAAATGCAATCATACACGGGCTGGCAGCATTAGAAAAAAATGATGGCATGCTTGCCATTTCAGCATCCTTATCAGGCGATATGCTTCATTATGTCATCATGGATAATGGTATTGGACAAAGGAAGGCAGCTATGTATAAAGCACAAAATAAAAATTATATTGAAAGCATCGGCGTTAAATTATCAGAAGAAAGAATTCATAATTTTAATGAGCAGCAGCATGCTGAAGGCAAACTGAAAATCACTGACCTTTACGATGAAGAAGGCAACAGCAGTGGAACACAGGTTGATATAACTATTAAAGCCATCTGACATGGAAAAAATTAATACAGTTCTGGTTGACGATGAAATAAACAGCCTGCAAAGCCTGGAGCAGAAGCTGCAGGAATGTTGCCCGGATATTCATATAATGGCAGCATTGCAAAAGCCGGAGGAAGCTATAGATTTTATAAAAAAGCATCCACCTGAATTATTATTTCTCGATATTGAAATGCCCCGCATGAACGGGTTTAAAATGCTGGATTATCTAAGTGATTATTCTTTTGAAATCATCTTTACCACTGCTTATAATCATTATGCCGTAGATGCCATTCGAATAAGTGCATTTGATTATCTCGTAAAGCCAATTGTAATCAAGGACCTGCAAAATGCAGTAGCCCGTTTTAGCAGCCATAAAAAAACGCATACCAGCCAGAAATTAGATATCCTGAAACAAAGGCTTAGCAATGGAAAATCGCAAGATGATAAAATAGGCATAGCAAGTAATGAAGTGATAGAATTTTTGCAAATAAAGGATATTATAAGAGTAGAATCTTTATCCAACTACAGCAAAATATTTTTAATGAATGGTGCCACAGTATTGGTGAGTAAATCTTTAAAAGATTTTGATGAAATGCTTACTTCTTATGGCTTTTTCCGTCTGCATAATTCGCACCTTATCAATATGAGCTACATAAAAAAATATATAAAATCTGATGGTGGGCAAGTAGTAATGCAAAACGGTGATTTAATAGATGTATCACGAAGAAAGAAAGATGAATTTTTTATGTTGCTGAAGGACAGGATTTAAAATGGTTCTAAATTTTATTTTATCCTTTTTGTGTAATACTTACATAGTTATTCCTGACTTGTTTTTGTTTTACCTGTAACCTGACACGGATGACAATTAAAAATTGTGTGTACGGAAGCCTGACTCAATTCGTGCAATAATTGCCCAGGAAATATTATTTTCCTACGAAACTTTTATGAACAGCCGTAAAATCTTATCATATTAGAGTTAATGGAATATAGCATCACCTCAAATCCAATAGCTATCGGATATTAATTTGCCCAAAACTACTGCCGGAAACCAAAAAAAATAACACATAATGCCTTAATTTTACCGTATGGCAATTTTAAAATTCAGGATTTACTGGGAAGATGACGAAAGTATCTACCGTGATGTAGCAATTAGACATACGCATAGTTTTTTTGACTTGCATAATGCGATACTGAAAAGTTATGAGTTTGATAATAAGCATAAGGCTACGTTTTACCGCAGCAATGATCTCTGGCAGAGGGGCCGTGAAATTTCTCTGGAGAAATATGATAAGGATTATAAGGTGGATCCTTTAATCATGTCGGATGTAACCATTGGAAGCGAAATGAAAGACCCCAACCAGAAATTTGTCTATGAATATGATTTCAATAAGAACTGGCATTTTATGGTGGAGCTGATAAACGTGGATAAAGAAGAAAATAAAAAATTGGGTTATCCCTGTTGTGTACGTACTGAAGGATTGGCACCTACGCAGTATGGTACAAAGGGACTGGTAGATAAACGACTTGCTGAGATGGAGGAAAAATATGACCTGCAGCCAGAAGCCATGAATGATGGATTTGGTGAAGAAGGCGAGGATGGCACGGAAAGCGATGGCGTGGAAGCTGATGATATTATAGATGAAGGCACCGAGGCGAATGACGGATTTTAGTTGTGAATGGTGAAAATGTGTGGAGGATTATTACTTTGGGCTCAGTAATATTTTGAATAAGGATACTTAAAGCCATGAGAAAAAACGGTTCAATTTATTCTTCCTATGTTTCACCACTCTCCATTGACCATTGACCCTTGCAAAATAAAACTTGTATAATAATCTCCGGCCCTACGGCCTCTGGTAAAACTGCTACTGCTATTGAACTTGCCCAATATTTTAAGACAGAAATAATATCGGCCGATAGCCGGCAGTGTTTTAAAGAATTAAATATCGGCGTGGCAAAACCTACCCCAATTGAATTGCAAACCGTGCCTCACCATTTTATAAACAGTCACTCCATTCATCAACATATTTCCGCGGCAGATTTTGAAAAGTATGCTTTGGAGACTGTTGATATAATTTTTAAAAAAAATGACATAGTTATCATGGCAGGCGGCACAGGACTTTATATCAATGCATTTGTTCAAGGGATGGATATGATTCCGGAAATTGATCCTTTGTTACGGACAAATATTTCCAATGAATATGAGCGCAGCGGCATTGATGGGTTAACATCCCAATTAAAGCAAGAAGATCCTTTATTTGCAGAAAAGGGAGAAATGCAAAACCCACAGAGAATGATGAGGGCACTGGAAGTAATACGTAGTACCGGAAAATCCATATTGAACTTTCAAAAAAAATCTACAAAAAAAAGAGACTTCAACATAGTGCAATTAGGTTTGGAAATTGAAAGAGAAGTATTATACAGGCGAATTAACCAGCGTGTTGAACATATGATGGCCGCAGGATTGCTGGAGGAAGCCCGGGCATTATATTCATCCCGTCACCTGAATGCCTTACAAACAGTGGGCTACAGAGAAGTATTTGATTACCTGGATGGCAAAATAGATTTAATGAAAGCTGTAGAATTAATACAACAAAATACAAGGCACTACGCAAAAAGACAATTGACCTGGTTTAAAAAATCTACGGATATAAATTGGGTACAATCCGCTGATATACTAAATACTGTTGAAGCAATGCTGTAAATTTATTTTACATCAGGTTGTGCTGCTTGGAAAAATTGATAAGCCCTGCAACATTTCTAACGTCTATTTTTTTAAAAATATTCCTTCGGTGAGTTTGCACAGTAAACTCACTCAAAAATAAATGTTGCGCTATTTCCCTGCTGCTCATTTCTTTATTTATCAGCATTATTATATCCAGCTCTCTTGGTGTGAGTTGGTATTTCTTCAGAAAATCATCGGGAAAAAGCCTGTCATTAATATTTTCCGTATTTCCAGTTTCAGAAGGGAAAATTTTATACCCTTCCAATACAAGTTTTATGATTTTTTTTAATTCTTCTGCAGTAGAGTTTTTAACTAAGAAACCATCTGCGCCTGCCTGCTTAACTTCTTCTACCAGTTCTTCCTGTTGGTAATTAGTAAGAATAATGATTTTCAAAGCAGTGTGGCTCTTCTTTAATATTTTCAACGCTTCTATGCCATCCAGAACAGGCATATTTAAATCCATGATTAATAAATCGGGTAAATGTTTTTGTACAAGTGATATTGCCTCTGATCCGTCTGTAGCTCTTGCTATAACTTCTACGCCTGGCATATCATTAAGTACAGAAGCTATTCCCTCCATTAAAAATTGGTGATCGTCAGCTAAAATAATCTTATAATTCATAAGTTTTCCTGGGTAATTCAATTGTTATTATTAAACCGGTTGGTTTGTTTTTATCAAATGCAATTTGTCCGTTGAAATAAGCCACCTTACTCTCTATGCCCTGCAAACCATGCGTGGCCTTCTTCTGTGAAAATGCTAAATTCATACCAATTCCATTATCTTCTACTACAACAGTAAAGCAATCTGTATGTTCGCTCACCTGTACCAAAGCATAACTTGCTTTGGAATGCCGTGCAATATTATTTAATGCTTCGTAAATAATACTGTATAGTACATTGTAATATTTAATCAGGCGTTCGTCATATTGATCGAAACCCAGTACCAGCAAGCTTATTTCAATCTTGCCAGACGCATTAAAAATGGAAATAATTTTTTCTATAGAAGTTTTAAAACCAACTTTTTCTATCATAACGGGGCTTAGGGCATGACTAAGATTTCTGATGGTTTCTGAAACGCAGCTTACTGCTTCCTCAGTTTTGATGAGCCGTTTATCTGCATTACCCCTGGATTCTTCTATAATGGAAGATAAGTTCATCCTTGCTGCTGAAAGCATAGATCCGGCTACATCATGTAACTGGTCAGCCACCTGTGTTCTTTCCCCTTGTTGCACTTCCATCATTATTCGTGCATTGGCCAGTTGCTGCTTATTTATTTCAAGCAGGAGATTGTCTTTTTCTTTGCGGTATTCATTAAAACGATAAACCAGTCCACCAGTAAGAAAAATTAACTGTAAGAGATATCCCATTGGAACGCCGGATTCAAGTAATACATTTTTAGCTCTACTGATTGTTCCTGTATTGTAAAAAGATTGTGCAACACCTGCTAATATCAGTAAAAAAATGGAGCATAAAAAAAACAAGGCTCTTTTATTTCCGGTAAATGTTTTGTATAAAAGAAGGATAAAGGCAAATATTAAATATATAATGGTGATTGAGGGTATAAAATATTGGAAATAGAGCCAGCCTTTGCTTTCTTTCATAGAGTAACTGGTGCCCAATATTATTATGATGATTATGATGATTAATACGCTTAGGATTTTATTAAATTGCTTTACCCATTTCTTTTGAAGCCCTCCTACAAAGGCTTCCATAAAATGTATGGCAGCTAAAATGGTAAGCAGGGTAAAAACCAGCCTGGATTTACTGGCAAACCATGGGGCGTTGGGCCAGAAATATTGCATTCCAAACCCCCGGTTGGCCAATACCCATGCCCAACCTGCTATAACAAAAAAAATATACAATAGGTAAATCTTTTGCCTGGTAATTGCGAAAAGATAAACACCAAATATTATCATTAGCACCATCATGCCCATGAAAAAAGCCATATAGCTTTCCTGCTCAGCTTTCTTTTCAAGTACTGAGTATTTTGATGAAATATTAATGGACATCTGCAGCGATTCGTTGTGCTTATCTACTTTTGCAAAATAGGTTCCTGGCTTGCTTAGCGGAAAATTGAAATCCGGGGTAGGTATTGGGCGTTGTTTAAATGGATAATAATCGCCCGTAGTATAAAGATGTTTCAGCACATCGTTTTGCAGTATATAAACTTCAATGATGTTAATATGGCTGTTACCAATAGTTAGCAAGAGGTCTTGCGTTGTCATGCTACTATCCACTGGTACAGCCAGCCAGAAATTGGATTGAGTGTACCCCATATTAAAATGACTATACCGGGCGATTTTAAAATTACCAGTTTTAAATAAGTTCAATGCTGGATTAATACTTAAACGGGCACTGCTATCTTCATAAATAAAAATTCTTGAATTATTTCGCTGTGAATACACACTATTACAGGGTATTAACAGGCATATAAATACAAGAGAATGGAAGTATTTGTTAAGAGGCATTTACTGGTTCAGAAAGTTTCAGCTAAAATACCTAAAAAAGACAGAACAACTTTACATAATAATTTTTAACGATAGCAGAAAAAATGGGTAAGGTAATAAAATTAGAAAAGCTTCCTTTTACAGGAAGCCTTTCTAAAAAATTAAAAACGGGGTATTAAAATTTAAACCCAACCGTTGCTACAATATTGCCCTGGGTTTGTTTTACAGCGGCATAAGTATTTGCCCGGTCCTCAAGCCTGTAGGCAAAATCAGCATCCTTGCTTAGCTTGTGAACATAAGTAAGGTCAATAAAAAATCCTTTGTTGCGGTAACCCAATCCACCACTTAACAACATACGATTAGCCTTTACGGGAGCATCCTTGTACGGGCTTCCATAGTAAGCAAAACCAAGCCTTCCCATAATCGTATTAAACTTCAGTTCACCTCCTACCCGGAAATTAAATGCTCCTTTATAATTTTGCTTAATCACTTTCCCCAGGTCTTTATAATATTTTTTTTCGTTTTCCGATGGCTCATTTGCCCAGCTACTAAAGCGGCTTGAGCGATGGTCCACATATTCAATATCTGCTGAGATAAATCCTTTTTGCCGCTTTGTATTTTCCACCTCACGAAAAACATAAGAACCACTCAACATAGCTTTCCATGGTGTGATTTGTAAGTATTCACTTTCACCCGGCTGCCCGTTGGTAAATTCATTTGAACTAACACTAAACGTTTCAGCCACGCCTGCATTATTTTCTACCGTGGTACTAAGCTGGCTGCTATGTGTGTCTGTAAGGTGAATAACAGAAGGACTATGCACTGCAAGACCAAACCTGATATATTCTTTAGGCCTGTAGATAACGCCAAGTTTTAGATTACCCCCAATGCCGGTAGTTTTAAAATTATCCCGGTAGGTAAAAGTTTGGAAATTGTTATGTGTATTTGATGATGTATCTGATTCTTTAAAAACAGTATTGCTATTGTAA
>JBDSYV010000250.1:0-8418 GCA_040110925.1 Ferruginibacter sp.
GGTTTACAGGAGGAAAAGATAATTCCAATTGTATCCAGTTGAGCTCTATGTTGTATTGCCAAAGCTGCAAGATCAAAGCTTTCTCCTTGCATAACATGGCACCAGTTGAAGGCAGCATAACCAATGCTTACCAATAGCAGCTAATCTTTGTCCCGTGCCTTTTGCAGGGTTTTACCACTCCCCGTATGCTGCTACACATGTTTTTTCGTGAAAAAGGTCATTAAAGTGTAAATGCGGCATTACCATATTTACCAATTGAAGTTGATATCAATGAAGGCTATAAATGTAGATGAAAATTATTTATGGCTATTTTTTCTTGCTGGAAAGAATAAATTTTTCCAGGGCGCTTATCATACTTGGAGATTGGGGAAGCGGTGCCTTTATATCCAGGGTAAGGCCGGCTTCTTCTGCTGCTTTAAAAGTATTTGCTCCAAATGCGCCAATCCGGGTGCCATTTTGCTTAAATAAAGGAAAATTTTCCATCAAGCTTCTAACCCCGCCGGGAGTGAAAAAACATATTACATCATATTTACGATCTATCACATGCCTCACATCATTACTGATTATTTTGTATAATACCGGCGTTGCATAGCCGCAATTGTGTGATTTCAGCCAATTTGTTATTTCGCTATCAAATGATTCGGAACAGGGATATAAAAATTTTTCGTTGTCTTTGTGTTTGTTTATTACATCAAAAAGGCTTTTGTTGGTACCATCCGCACCATAAAACACTTTTCTTTTCCTGTATAAAATAAATTTTTGCAGGTATAGAGCTACCGCCTCTGTAATGCAAAAGTATTTAGTATCCTGTGAAACAGACATTTTCATTTCATCACAGATCCTGAAGAAATGATCAATAGCATTGCGACTGGTAAATACCACAGCAGTATATGCCGAAATATCAATCTTTTGTTTACGGAAATCTTTTGCAGGTATGCCTTCTACAGCTATGAAGGGATGAAAGTCAAGCAGTAGTCCATACTTTTTTGCCAGGTCAAAATACGGCGATTTTACACCTTCCGGTTTTGGCTGGGTAATAAGTATTTTTTTGATTTTAGCCGATAGGGTGGCGTCAGCCATTTCATCTTTTTTAATCATACTCATTACGATGAGGGCACAAAATTACAAAATTTTAGTTACAAATATCAACCCCACTTTATAAATAAGTGCTATAGGTAGCAATTCCATTGCAAGAATGTAAAGTAAAAAATGAAACCTGTTTACGTTTAACCTGTGTTGTAATAGTCCATACGATCTGAAAAATCGCATTAATAACATTAAACCAATTAAAATAAAAGATAATAACACCGCAATGTCAGAAAAAGTATTTTCAGTAAATGCCATTAAAACAATAATGGGTAAAAGACATATACCTATAATTTTATTTATTAAAAAAATAATAAAAATGTAAATACCAGCTTCCTGTTTATACCCCGATATCCATCCTATAAATCTCAGGCTCAAAAATTTAATGATGTAAATAAACACCAGTGATAAACATGTTATTGAAAATACACGCCAGTTTAAATAATTAATTTCTAAATAATACCTGCTAAATAAAAGGCTTAAATAAAAGGCAACTGCGGTTATAAATAAACAATTAAAAAATAAGGAAGGGGTTTTTTCCTGGATCAGTTGATCCGTTAGTTGACTCTGCCGTAAAGAACTATTGAAGAACACCCGGAACATATTTGAAAAATACCTCGGGAAAAATCTCTTACATATAGCCATCAAGAAAACTAGGATAACGAGGGCATAAAAAAGATCGCTTTGTTCTTGTGGATTTTTTTTTCTAAAAATATAATTTTGTGCAGGCACACTGCTATTCAAATACTTATTTTCAGAAATAATTTGTGAAATAATGAAAAAAACGTTTTGCGAAGCCATCTGGACTGGCGCAACAATAGAAGTATCCGGTACACGGATAGTGCTATCGGGCACCTGTGTTTTAGAACCTAATAATAAGCCAAGGCTAATAATTAAAAGGAGGTTTTTTTTCAAATCAGTAATAAATTTTATGGGCAAAAATAAGAAAGGCTGACAGCCTAAAAATAATTTATATATCCAAAATGAAGTTTTGATGATTCCCGAAGGTTAAACTTAACATCGTCACGTTTTCCTACCGCATAACTAATGTTTAATAATCCGGCTTTTGTTTCAAAGCGTATTCCAAGGCCTGCACCAATGTATTGGTTATTCATATTTACCGCCTGGTATTTATTATTTGCGACCCCCATGTCAGAAAAGAAAAATAAGAAGGAATTCAGACCGATGAGATACCGGTACTCTGCCGTAAGCACAGCATATTTTGTTGCATAAATACTTTCTTCATCAAAACCCCTAAGTAATTTATATCCTCCTACCTGGAAAAGCTCATTCCGGAAAACTGTGGGGCTTTGATAAATTCCTGTATTTATAGCTGTTTTAACCGCAGAAAGTTTACCCAACGAAAAATAATGAGATGCCGCCAGGTTAACCCTTATCTGGTAGCTGCGCAACTTTATTGAATCGTACAATGAGGCATAATTGTAGGAAGGGTCCTTAATGGAAATAATATCATTATTCTTACTGATATTCTTTATCCCTGCAGTGCCTTGCAGGTTAATTTCATTACCAGAGCGGGGATTATACCGGTAATCAGTTTTTATCCATTCATAATTCAATCCAACATTTACGGCAGTTACATCAATATTTACAGGCAGCTTTTTTAGTGTCTTTACCTGGTTGGTATCCACCCCGCCTGAAAGTAATGAAGCGCTTTGCCATTGCACAAATAATTTACCTGATTGGTTACTGGCAATATTAAACTGTGCGCCTGTTTGGGCATTTAACTGGAGAAAACTTGAGTCCTTTTTAAATAGATCAAAAAGGAAGCTAAACCCAAAGGGCGAATTAAAAATGTAAGGTTTGCTAAACCCAAGGTTGAGCCGCGGGGATTTTACCTGCAACTGTTGCCATTTTACAAGTATATTTTCACCCCCTGCCAATAGATTTTGAAGATCAAGATTTACATCCCCTGTTACCTGTAATTTACCTGATTGATTTGCCGAAGGGAGAAAACCAATCAACACATTAACCTGGCTACTCCGTTTAGGCTGCAGATATAAATTCAAAACTGAACCCGAGCCAAGCATTGTTAAATCTGAAGGTTGAAGGGGATTTACATACTGCAATTCAAGTATACGTGTATCAACCTGCTGCAATTTCTCTTTGCTATAAATGCTTCCGTTTGAAATATCAAGATAGCGTTGCAAAAATTTATTATTGATCTTTAGTTTGCCCAATACTCTTATACTATCTATATGGTAAAATATGGATTTATCTGCTTTCAAAACTGCATGCATTTTATTCTCTTCAATAATAATACTATCAAGATAAACAGATGCAAACGGGTAACCTTTATTCTCATAATAACTGATAAGCTTTTCCTGCAACAACTGCACCTGCGAAACATTGAAAACTTTGCCTGAATAATTATTTGTGTTAAACCCTGTATTAGACAAGGCTTGTGGTTCTATACCTGATGTTCTTAAATTTATCCAGTTATATTTTGTACCGGTGTATAATAAAATATGTGTGATATTTTCAACTGTCCACTGACTGTCTATTGAAGCAGCAGGGTATCCCTTTGAGGCCAGTAACCGGGGAATTTTAAAAATATAATTTATAACGGCTGTTTCAGATGTAAAAGCAGTTTGAATTCCCAAACCAGCAGGAACAAAGGAACTATCTTTGTCAACTGCATGAATATGCAACAGGAAGTTATTTTTTTGACTAGCCTGGGCAAGGCTTAATAAAGGAATGAAAAATAGCAGAAAGCCTGTTCCCAATGCAAAAAAGTATTTGTGGCCGCAGGGCATATTCATTAAGCGGAATTATTTTTCTGAAACGTAAATCTACAATCTTTGGCGGGCATTTATATTCATATACCTTTTTGCCGGCAGGCATGTACATATTGCAATTTTCATTTTTCCACATTGCTCAAGAATAAAGCCCCATTTATTAATGCATTGATTAGTGAGATTTCTTTGCCACAACAATTTATTGATGAAAGCCAGCCAATAGAAACAATATATTTTGGAGGAGGTACACCAAGCTTATTAGTTGATGATGAAATAAATAATATTTTAAAAGCAATTAAAGACAGGTTTTTAATTGATGCCAATGTAGAAATTACATTAGAAACAAATCCTGATGATGTAAATGAAAAGGTTTTGGATCAATGGCAAACTACCGGTATCAACCGTCTTAGCCTGGGCATACAATCTTTTAATGAGGAAGAATTAAAATGGATGAACAGGGCGCACAATGCAACCCAGGCCATGCAGTCGTTAGCATGGATTAAGAAGGCAGGTTTTAATAATTATTCTGTTGACCTTATTTATGGCTCCCCACTTTTAAGTAACGATGATTTTAAAAGGAATACAGAAATAATTTTTAAGAATGAAGTGCCGCATGTATCCTGTTATGCACTAACTGTAGAACCAAAAACATTATTGAATAAATTAATTGAAACAAAAAAAACTTTACCCATAAATACCGATAAGCAGGCAGAACAATTTGAACTTCTGATGAAATGGATGAATGAAAACGGATTGGAGCATTACGAGATAAGCAATTTTGCAAAACCTTGCATGCGCAGCCGGCACAATAGCAGTTACTGGCAAGGCAAGCCCTATTTCGGTTTTGGGCCTTCTGCACATTCATACAATGGGAAAAATATAAGGCGATGGAATATTGCCAATAATTCCCTTTACATAAAATCAATTGAAGAAAGTATTGTTCCTTATGAAGAAGAAATACTTACTGAACATCAGCAATTGAATGAATTTATAATGATTAGTCTGAGAACAATGGAAGGTATTAATATAAAGAAACTGGAATATTTATTTGGTGAAAAATATTTGACTTCCCTAATGAAAAAAGCAAAAAGTTTTATTGCTTCAGGTTCAATTGTATGTGTAAATAATCAACTGCAACTCACATCAAAAGGGAAATTCCTGGCAGATGGAATTGCTGCTGCAATGTTTGTTTAGCTTATATCAATGCTTCTTCCATTTTTTTAAAGCCTTCCATTGCAGGTGCCTGGTTCCATAAAATATTATAGACCGTATCTGCAATTGGCATCTCTGCTCCCACCTCTTTATTTATAATATGCATACATTGGCTGGCATTATAACCTTCGGCCACCATGCTCATTTCAAGCTGTGCCGCCTTTACAGAATACCCTTTGCCAATCATATTTCCAAAATTCCTGTTACGGCTAAAAAGCGAATAACAGGTTACCAGCAAATCTCCAAGATAAACAGATGCAGCATAATTATTATGAGCCCTCATATCTGCGTTTTTTTTATGCTCTATATAGCCTACCTCTGCATTGATAATGCCTGCCTTGCGAAGGAAACCAGCCATTTCATCCGCACTATTGGCTATTAATACACTTAAAAAATTATCACCATAATCAAGGCCATGAGCAATGCCAGCAGCCACTGCATAAATATTTTTTAGAACGGCTGCATACTGCACACCATAAATATCTTTATTAGTTACAGTGTTTAAATAACCATTTTTAAAATGTTTTGCAATGTCAATCGTTGCAGGTTCATTAATGCCAGTAAAAGTGAGGTATGATAATTTTTCTGCTGCTACTTCCTCTGCATGACAAGGGCCAAGGACAGCAAAATAATTTTCTAATTCCACACCAAAATCTTGCTTAAGCGAATCATTCAGCAACAGGTTTTCTTGTGGAATAATGCCTTTTACTGCTGATAGTATTTTTTTGCCTTCAAAAATATCCTTATCTAAAGTATTAAGTACTTCCTGCACAAATGCAGAAGGAATTGCAATTACAATAACATCTGAATTTTTAATTACATCTGCTGCATTGGTTGTGAGAATTAATTTTGCAGTATCAAACCTTGCAGTAGAAAGATATTGTGGATTGTGGCCACGTTGATAAAACCTGTCAATTGCTGCCTGGCTGCGGTTCCACCAATGAATTTGCCGGCCGTTATCAGTAAGAATTTTTGCCAGTGCAGTGCCCCAGCTTCCACTTCCCAGTATTCCAAAATTCATAATGTAAAGTTGTTAGATGTAAATAGTTGATAGTTGACAGTTGACAGATGACAGATAATACATGAAAATGATTGAACCCTGGTCGATTTATTATTGCCTATGCTAACAACTGTCAACTAACATCTAACAACTTTTCACAGTCCCAGTTTCTCAACCGCCAGGGTGGCAGCAATCTGGCTTGCATCTTTTTTATTGTAACCCTTTGCCTGCGATATCAATTCTCCATCTATTGTTGCACCAATGGTAAAGAGACGCCTGCCATTTTCAAATTTTTCATCAAGAGTAGCAAACTCAAGTGCCTTACCATTTTTATTAGCCCAACCGTAAAGTTTGTTTTTAATATTTATTTCAATCCCTTCAAGATCATCGGTAAATAAGTGCGGCAGTATTATATATTTTTCCACCCAGCTCTGTGTTTTTTTATACCCTTTATCCAGAAAAACTGCCCCTATCAATGCTTCCAGTGTATTACCAAAAATCTGGGAAATTTTAAGTGCATTATCGAACTTATTATAAAAAGTAATTTTCTTCAGGCCCATCTTCAATGCAATTTCATTCAGTTTCTGGCGGTTCACCATTTTGCTTCGCATTTCCGTTAAAAAACCTTCTCCTTTGTAGGGATATTTTTTAAAAAGATAGTGGGCAATTATAGAACTAAGAACAGCATCTCCTAAAAACTCAAGCCGTTCATTGTTTTCATCTGCTCCTTCCCGAACAGAACGATGGCTCAGTGCCGTTTTATATAAATCCATATCCCCGGGAGAAAAACCCAAAACATTATTCAGTTGTTTTCTGAACGCTTTCTTGTGCGGCTCGTTATCAAAAATGGTTTTAAAAAATTGCAAGGGACAATGAGGCTTGTTTAACCGAAATTAGGTTATTTGGTTTAATTGCCACGCCTTTAAAAGAGTGGATAATTACTCTTTATATTTTTTGATGATTACAGAAGCATTGTGTCCTCCAAAGCCAAACGTATTGCTAAGAGCAGCATTTACAGTTCTATGCTGTGCTTTATTGAAGGTAAAATTTAATTTAGGGTCAAGTTCAGGATCATCTGTAAAATGATTGATGGTGGGAGGAATAATATCTTTTGTTACTGCCAGGATACAGGCAAGAGCTTCCAGCGCACCTGCAGCTCCAAGGCAATGACCAGTCATACTCTTGGTAGAGCTGATATTTAAATCATACGCATGGTCGCCAAAAACATGAAGAATAGCTTTTGTTTCTGCGATATCACCCAATGGTGTAGAAGTACCATGAACATTAATGTAATCAATATCCTCAGCTGTCATTCCTGCATCTTCCAAAGCAACCTTCATTACATTTCGTGCACCCAAACCTTCCGGATGAGGTGCGGTAATATGATGTGCATCTGCAGTTGCACCTCCGCCTGCAATCTCGCAATAAATTTTTGCGCCTCTGGCTAGTGCATGCTCAAGGCTTTCCACAACCAAAACCCCAGCTCCTTCGCCCATTACAAAACCATCCCGGTCTTTATCAAATGGCCGGCTGGCCGTTGAAGGGTCATCGTTTCTTTCGCTAAGCGCCTTCATTGCATTAAACCCACCTACGCCTGCATAACATATCACAGCTTCACTTCCACCAGTTATGATTACATCAGCCTTGTTAAGCCTAATGTTGTCAAAAGCATCAATGATAGCATTGGTAGAGGATGCACAGGCACTGACTACTGCAAAATTTGGCCCCCGGAAACCATGACGCATAGATATCTGCCCTGCAGCAATGTCTAATATCATTTTAGGAATGAAAAAAGGATTGAATCTTGGTGTTCCATCCCCTTTTGCAAAATCAATTACTTCGTTCTGGAAGGTAATGATGCCTCCAATGCCGCTGCCAAAGATTACGCCTACTCTATCCGGGTTGATATTTTCTTTAGTAATACCAGCATCTTTTACAGCCTGGTCACTTGCAATAAGTGCAAACTGGCAATAGCGATCTATTTTGCGGGATTCTTTTCTGTCAAGGTAATCGGTGGGTTCAAAGTCTTTAACCTCACAGGCAAACCGGGTTTTAAATTTTGCAACATCAAACTGTTTAATAAAATCACAGCCACTAACACCATCAGTTAAGCCCTGCCAAAATTCATCAACAGATTTGCCTAATGGGGTAATGGCACCTAAACCGGTTACTACTACTCTTTTTAAAGCCATACGATTTGCCTATGGTAATTAAAATGCCCGTGCGGCTGACGCCGAACGGACGGGATTTACTTGGCGTTTTCTTCCAGATAGGAAACAGCCTGGCCAACTGTGGTGATAGTTTCGGCCTGTTCATCAGGAATAGAAATATTAAATTCCTTTTCAAATTCCATAATAAGTTCTA
>JBDSYV010000251.1:0-3902 GCA_040110925.1 Ferruginibacter sp.
GAGCTAAAAATACCCAAGGCGGTTCCGTAATTATTGCCCGATTCTTTTGTTACCAATGAAGCCAGGCTGGGAGTAAGGATCGCCATTCCAACAGAAACAATGGAAACAAAGAGCAAAATGAATTCCATTTTATTTGACAGCATAAGCAACGACATGCCTATGCTTAAAATGGCAAGCCCATAAGGGAGCAAGGCATTTTCTCCTTTCTTTTTAATTAACCACGCTACAGGGCCTAACTGCAATAAGCCCATCACTGAGCCGCATACAATAAACACAATACTCATTTGCTTTGGACCAAATGAAAAAAGGCGTTGTGAGTGCAATGCAAAAGTGCCTTCGAACATTGCCAATGAAAGCTGGCTTAGCAAAGAAAAAAAGAGGATAAGTATAATTGACTTTTTGATAGACCTAAAGATGATGAATACAGATTTTATTTCTTTTTTCTTAGCATCAATTATTTGATGATGGCTACTATTATATGATTCTTTTAATGAAAAAAATAAAAAGCCACAGACCAGCAGCACTAAAATTGCGGAAATAGAAAAAGGTAAGGAGAATTTATCTAATGTAATCTGACCTATAGTAATATTAACCTTAGAAAATAAGTTTCCAATTAAAGGCCCGGCTACCACACCCAGGCTCGCCACGCTGACTAACAAAGACATGCCGCTGCCTCTTTTATCTTCTGAAGTGTTATCTGCTACGTAGGCGCTTGATGCTATGAAAAACGCCGCTGAAGATATGCCGGCAGATAAACGAAACATATAAAGTAGCGGGATACTCCCGCTTATGGAAAATAAAAACATGGATATGGAATAGCCTGCCAGCCCGTACAATATAAGCGGCCTCCTTCCTAATCGGTCGGATAACGATCCGAGATAAGGAGAAAACAGAAATTGCATGAAGGGATAAATGCCCGTTATAAGGCCAACATGCAGCCATAAATTCTGTGAAGAAATGCCCTGGGCCTGAGAAAGATTCTTGATATAAAATGGGAGTACTGGCAATGTGATACCAAAACCTACCATTACTAAAAACAGTCCGGATAAAATTACTATAAGGTTTCTTTGTAATAGCATTAAAATTTATTTGTCTTTAAGTTTATACCACAACACATCAGCTTTTCATTTACAGATATTTTAAAATAAAATTTACCCTCTCCTGCGGTTTAAGCACCGGTACATGTATAACCGGAAACGGTAATGATTCATAAACCTCGGTAAGCAAAGCATGTATTTTTTTCAGTGCTGCCTCATCTTCTGTGCGGGCATAATCCTTAACAAATGGAAGATAATCCAGAATGAATATTTTCTTGTATGAAACCGTTCTTAATGCTTCCAAAAGCGTTTCATCTTCGGGAAGATTGAGGAAACGGTAATATGCAAGCGCATCAGGAATCGCCCTGTCAAGAAAAATAACATCACCAGGAGAAAGCGATTTTTCCTGCTCAATCTGCATATCAAGAACCCCTAATTGAAATTCTGACTGATGTTTTCTAACCTCTTCTACTGTTTTCCCGCTGTTGCGCTTCGTATCGAGGTAATGCCTTGCATGTTCAATAGTTGTTTTGTATCCTCTTTCACTGAGCATGTTTACTGTTGTAGTTTTTCCTGAGCTTGGACCCCGGTTAGGACATACCAATTTGTTTTTATGATTGAATTATTTTTATGGATGTTCATATTTACAAATTTGTTTGTTGCATTTTATATAGTTTCAGCATAATTTAATTCCATTCGTATTACCTGAATAATTATTTTTTTTATTTTGCATCTTACTGTATTGGTTTGATTGTTAATAATGATCCATTTTCTCTAATTAATTATGCCTACTATCAAAAATAATATAGCTGCAATCCCTGCTGCTATGAAATTATAAGGGCTTGCATATTTCAAATATTTTCCATGATCTGCTTGAGCAATATTTGAAGACATATTCGTCATTCCTGCAACCGGTGAAGTAACATCCCCGAAGGTGCCTCCTGTAATTATTGCCGCAACGCAAAGCGAAATGCCAGCTCCTGACACTACTGCAATTGAAATAGCAATAGGCATGAGTAAAGAAGCTGCTCCCCAACCCGAACCGATGAAGTATGTGACAGCAGAAGACAATATGAAAAGTGAAACAGCAACACTCCACGCAGGCATTGAAGTGCCTAAGTTTTGCTGTATGAATTCATTCAGACCCAATGCTTGTGATACAGACGCTAAAGGCCACGCTAATGCCAGAATTACCAAGGTTGTCATTATTTTGTTGCCGCCGATTATGATATCGGAGGTCATTTCTTTAAGATTGTATTTTTGAAAAAAGTAAAAGACAGCAGATATAGCTATAGTGATAAACAATGCGACAAGCATGGCTCTGTTTGGGTCTGTGTTTGCCATGGCTTCTATAAAAGTATTGTTGCCTGGTTTATCTTTCCCAAAAAACCAAAAGAAAAATACACTAAGAGAAATTACGCTTAACAATGGAACAATGAGATTAATCACCCTTGGCTTTATTGAAGATTTCTCTTCTTCCATGTTCATCTTCATTCCTTTCATCTCTTTTTCAGCAGATTGTTTTGCCGGCGTATTTACCGGTTTTTTCAATTGATAGAAGATGGTAAGAAAAGTAATAATAATTATTACGATGCTGAAAAACTCTAACGGAATAGCTTTTAGCCAGATTGCATAAGCCGAAGTCTTCTCCGGGTTTCCGGCTGCTTTTAAACCAATACCGATATTGGCAATATTGAACCCAACATAAGTTGTGGCAATAGGAATAAGTTCTACTACCGGACTTGCGGTATTGTTAAGCATAAAAGCAAACCTTTCATTCGCTACCTTATTTTTTTCAGCAAGCGAACGGGTGATGGAACCCGCACCAACAATCCTGAAACCACAATCAATAAAAGTAACAGGTATTAAAGCCCACAGTAAAAAGAATACAGCTTTTTCGCTTTTTACATGCCTGTCCGCTATATCTGAAAATGCTTTTATGCCGCCTGATTTTATAATAAGTGACATTAGTCCACTAAACAAATACAGAAACAAAAGCACCTGAAGGCTTCCGCTATCGGTTAATGTGTTTACAATTTGGTCAACCGCTGTTTCAAAGCCTCCTGTAAGAGTTGGGTTAAGCAAATAGCTTCCTGCTAATAATCCTATTAAAAGAGAGGGAATGATTTTCTTAGACCATATTGCAATTGCAATAGTGATAATAGGTGGTAAAATTGAAAGCCAGAGATTTTGCATTGCTTACTTTTTTTTATTCTTTCCGTCTAGTTTGAAAAAATACAAATACGATAGCGAAGATAATTACAACCAGAACTAGCCACATGCCCCCAACCCCAGGAATAATTATTCATCATTTTATTAAATTTTAAAAAAGATCTTCAGATGCACTGTTGCCTGCTCTTCAGTTTTGCTGTTGCCCTATTTATAATTTTGTGTTGTTATCTTATACCCGGTTGAAAAAAGTATTGTAATGAAAAGTCATTTTTTTGTGATAGGTTTTTTATATAACACTACAACTCCTTAATTACTTTTTGTAACCTTGCACCGATTTCGGTCGCAATTTCATCAAGTTCTTTATTTTCTATAGCTTGCATAGAGGCTGCCGGATCAACTGCAGAAACCTCCACCTGGCCTGCTTCTTTTTCCCGAACAATTACATTACAAGGCAACATGGTTCCTATTTTATCCTCTGCCAGTAAAGCTTTATAGGCAAAAGGCGGGTTGCAAGCACCCAGGATTTTATAATTGTAAAAGTCTACATCAAGCTTTTTCTTTAATGTTGCTTTTATGTCAATTTCTGTAAGTATGCCAAAGCCTTCTGCCTTGAGTGCTTCGGTAACTTTTTGAATTGCATTTTCGAAACTGCTGGTAATCGTTTTGCTGAAATAGTATTCCATAATTTAGTTA
>JBDSYV010000252.1:0-8641 GCA_040110925.1 Ferruginibacter sp.
TATTTACTAACCATAAATTTTATCAAATGTCAAACATGTTAACAGCTTATTGCATGAAAACAAAGGAAAAAAATGTTCCTATGCAGGATGCAGTAATTACTAAAACTTCCCGTGGAGGCTATATGGCTCAGGGACACGATGGAAAAGGAAATAAAATGACAACTATGCTTGCAGAAGCAAGGGCAAATGAAGCTGTTAAAGACGGCGTGGCTAAGAAAGGCTGGTAAAAAGCCCCCTAAATCCCCCCAATGGAGGATTTGCAAGTTTCTAATGGTTTCATGTTATTTGAAGCTATTGTAGTTTAAGATTTAAATAGATTGTATGCCTCCGCAGTACCGGGGGCATTTTTTTTAGCTTCCTACCAAGGTGGATTTTAAAAAATTTTTAATTTTTTCAACACTTTAGTTGTACCCATTGTTGCTTAAAATAGGTAGTATATTTGATAAAATGAAGTTTATCATTTCATCCTTTTTGGTTTTTTTGTCAGGTGGTTTGTCGGCACAGCAATATACCTTGAACGGAAGTGCGGTGCAGAATAACTGTCATTGTTATACACTTACTCCAAATGTTACGAATCAAAGCGGCTCTGTATGGAATAACATCAAAATTGATTTGAACAATTCTTTCAACTTCGTATTTGATGTAAACCTGGGCTGCACAGATGACAATGGCGCTGATGGAATCGTCTTCGTATTGCAGCCTATCAGTACCAGTGTGGGTAGCCTAGGGGGCGGCTTAGGCTACAGCGGAATAAGCCCAGCCATCGGCGTAACACTGGACACCTACCAGAACATCAGCCCCGATAATGATCCCGCCTTTGACCATATTGCCATTCAAAGAAACGGTGTTCTTGATCATCTATCCTCACAAAACCTTGCTGGCCCAATACCTATTTCTGCATCCAATAATAATGTAGAAGACTGCGCCGATCATACCTTACGCATAATATGGGATGCTTCCACAAAGACTTTATCCACTTTTTTTGACAATATACCCCGGTTAAGTATTGTAAACGACCTGGTGAATTCTACTTTTGGAGGGAACCCATTGGTCTTCTGGGGATTTACCGGTTCTACGGGAGGTCTTTTCAATATACAAAAATTTTGTACGGCACTTACGCCACAGTGGAGTTTTGGTCTCAACCAGAAAAGATGTATTAATGAACCAATTACTTTTAATAACACTACAATCTCCTTTACCCCTCTCGCAAAGTTTTACTGGAATTTTGGCGACGGCAGCCCTATTGATTCAATCAACCTTACACCAACCCATATTTATACCATTGCAAATGATTATGCCGTTATATTAAGGGTTATAGGTGCCGACGGCTGCGAAGAAACCAATACTCAAACGGTAAGAATAGGCAGTAAGCCTATGGCCGGTTTTTATCACCTGGACAGTTGTGTAAATACGATTATACGTTTTTTTGATACATCAAGAACAGCTGTAGGAACAATGGCAAGCCGTTATTGGGAGCTGGATAATGCAGGGGTTACGTCTACGAATATAAATCCTACTACCACTTACTCCACACCCGGAATAAAAAATATCAAACTGGTTAGCACAAGTGCAGAAGGGTGCCAGTCAGATACACTCCATAAACCCATCCGTATTCGTAACCGGCCTGTTGCAGATTTTACTTTTACAGATTCTGTTTGTTTGGGTTCATCAATTACATTTATCGATAATAGTTTTTTATCAGATGGTCCTGTAAACGGCTGGACATGGTTTGTTGATGGAAGCCCTACAGGTATTCCAGGAATTTCAACTTTTACCTATACCTTTCTTACCCCGGGCGTTCATACATTGGGATTAACTAGCACGGGCACGGGTAATTCAGACTGCCTGAGTAATATGAAAACAAAAAATGTTTTCATTGTAAATAAACCAACAGCAGCTATTAAATTAATCAACGCTTGTGAACAGCGGCAGATTAGTTTGAAAGATTCATCTTATACAACCGATGGTTTTGCCATTACAAGCTGGTGGTGGGACCTGGGCAATGGCCAGTTTTCCACTTTACAAAATCCTTTAGTTATTTACAATGCCCCCGGCCAAAAACTCGTTCGACTAGTTGTAAGAAATAGCCGTAATTGTATTTCCGATACGTTAGATATCACCTTGGACATCGCATCAAAACCTATTGCAAAATTTGGAATTAGTGAAACCCTTTGTAACAATAGCCAGGTCTTTTTCCTCGATTCTTCACAAGTAAATAATTCAACAGTAAATCAATGGAAGTGGATTTACAATAATTCAACTTATAGCACCATAAAAAACGCCAGTGGAATTTTTTTACCTGGACCTCATACCATGGGCCTTTCAGTAACTTCTGCATTGGGTTGTATATCTGATACTATTTATTATACTTTTCAAATTAAAACCAAACCTGCCGTGTCCATGAATTTTCGGGATGCCTGCAAACAAACTCTTATAACTTTTACCGCAACAGAAACTACTGCCGTGGGTATAAATAGCTGGCATTGGGATTTTGGTGATGGGCAACCAGGAATTGGCAACCCCGTCAATCATACTTACGCCACAAACAATAATTATACAGTAAAACTTTATAGCATATCCAATGAAGGATGTTCTTCTGATACTATTATGGGAAGAATAAATATTTATGGCACAAATGCTTTTGCCGGCAATGATATTATTGCTGCTGAAATGCAGCCGGTACAATTGAATGCCAGCGGCGGTATCAGTTATACATGGTCGCCTTCCACAGGCCTTACTGCCACCAATATTCAAAATCCAATTGCTGTAAATTCTTCAGACAGGTATTATTATCTCAAAGCATTTACACCTGAAGGTTGCGAGAGCTTTGACACCATCCTAATAAAAATATATAAGGGTCCTGAAATTTATGTTCCCGGTGCTTTTACGCCAAACGATGATGGTAAAAATGATATACTACGAGCAATTCCTGTGGGCATCAGCAGCTTTGGATATTTTGTAATTTATAATCGCTATGGCCAAAAAATATTTTATACTACAGATCACAACAAAGGCTGGGATGGAAAATTGCAAGGGATGAAACAAAGTACGGGTGCTTATACATGGATGGCAGAAGCAACAGATTTTAAAGGAAATAAAATATTCAGGAGGGGAACCGTATTAATAATCAGGTAAGAAAATTTATTGCCGGCTAATCTTTATGTCGCCGCTTTCATCTTTTTTAAAAATGCATACATCGACTCCATATTTTGAATATCATCTACAACAAGTATCCCATTCTTACCAACCTGCTTAAGTTTGGCTTTGTTAGTACCTGTTTGCAGGAATAATAAAATTTTGTTAAATGTTTCGCTTTGGAAATATGGCGATTCTGGATTGCTAACAAAAAAACATTTCAATATATCATTCTTTAGAATCATTTTTTCAAACCCAAGTTCCACGGCAAGTTTACGGCAGCGAACGGTAGTAAATAAATCTTCTGCCTGCGGGGGAATGGGGCCAAACCTATCTTCCAGTTCTTTATGAAAATTCTGTAAGTCTTCTTCATTATCGCAATTATCGAGGCGGCTATAGAGGCTTAATCTTTCTGTAATACTTTCTACATAAGCATCCGGTATAAGAATTTCCAAATCGGTATCTACACTGCAATCTTTTACAAAATCATCCTGCTGAGAAATTTCCTCTTTAAATAAATCTTTAAACTCATTTCGTTTTAATTCTTTTATAGCTTCATCTAAAATCTTCTGGTACATTTCAAATCCTATTTCAGCAATAAAACCACTTTGTTCTCCACCCAATAAATTTCCAGCACCACGAATATCAAGGTCACGCATGGCAATCTGGAAACCACTCCCAAGATCACTGTATTGTTCAAGAGTCTGCAAGCGCTTGCGGCTATCTGCTGGCAACGTACTCATTGGCGGAGCCAGTAAATAACAAAATGCTTTCTTATTACTCCTACCCACACGGCCACGTAACTGGTGCAAATCGCTTAAACCAAATTGATGTGCATTATTAACAAGAATGGTATTTACATTCGGAATGTCTACACCGCTTTCTACAATATTTGTACAGACAAGCACATCATATTTCTTGTCCATAAAATCAAGAATGGTGTCCTCCAGTTGGTCGCCATCCATTTGGCCGTGAGCAAAAGCAATACTCAGGTCAGGGCAAAGTCCCTGGATAAAACTTTTCATTTCTGCAAGTCCTTTCACCCGGTTATGAATAAAAAATACCTGGCCGCCTCTTTCTGTTTCGTAATAAATACTATCCCTGATTGTGTCTTCATTAAATACAAGAACCTCGGTTTGAATTGGTTGCCGGTTTGGAGGAGCCGTATTTATTATACTTAGATCCCTTGCACCCATAAGACTAAACTGAAGTGTTCTTGGAATTGGGGTAGCGGTCAGTGTTAGTGAGTCTACCGTAGTACGCAATTGTTTTAATTTCTCCTTTGCTGTTACACCAAACTTTTGTTCCTCATCAATTATCATTACGCCAAGGTCTTTAAATTTCACATCTTTATTTAGCAAGGCATGTGTGCCAATGATGATATCAATTTTACCCTCTTCCACTTTTTTAAGTGTTTCTTTTTTTTCTTTAGCCGATTTAAAACGATTGATATAATCTACTGTTACCGGGAAATCTTTTAACCTGTCTCCAAATGTTTTAAAATGCTGGTAGGCAAGAATAGTTGTAGGAACAAGAACTGCAGCCTGCTTTCCATCAATGCAGGTTTTAAAGGCAGCACGTATGGCAATTTCGGTTTTCCCAAAGCCAACATCTCCGCATACAAGTCTGTCCATTGGTCCATCTTTTTCCATATCACGCTTCACATCTTCTGTAGCCTTTGCCTGGTCTGGTGTGTCTTCATAAATAAAGCTTGCTTCCAGTTCGGTTTGCATATAGCTATCAGGACTGTGGGCAAACCCATGCAGGCTCTTGCGCTGTGCATAGAGTTTAATCAGGTCCGTTGCAATATCTTTTACCTGCTTCTTGGTTTTTTCTTTCAGCTTGCTCCACACATCGCTGCCAAGTTTATTCATCTTGGGAATGCTTCCTTCCTTGCCGCTGTATTTGCTTATTTTATGAAGCGAAGAAATATTTACATAGAGCAGGTCTCCATCCTTATATTGAATGCGAACCGCTTCCTGCAAACGGCCGTTGGATTCTCCACCAGGAACCCCAAGCGCAATTTTTTGAAGACCGCTATAAACCCCAACGCCATGATCAATATGTGAAACGTAATCACCCGGTTGAAGCTCACGCAAAGTTTTTAAAGTAAGCGCCTTGTTCTTACTAAATGCCTGTTTTACTTTATACTTATGATAGCGTTGAAAAACCTGGTGATCAGTATAACAAACCAGTTTTAAGTCATCATCAATAAAGCCTTCATGTATGGATACTGGTATGGGAGTAAGTTGTATCTCTGCTTTCAGATCATTGAAAATAGTATCGAGCCTTACGAGTTGTTTCGGGTTATCTGCAAAGAGGAAGATGTTGTATTTTTTTTGATCAAACTCTTTCAGGTTTTTAATAAGCAGGTCAAACTGCCTGTTAAAGGCAGGCTGCGATTGAATGAAATATTGAATGGTTTCTACTTTTGTGGCAGCATTAATATTTTTGAAGCTGGCCTTGTTATCCACTTCTACTATATGCCTTTGGCTGATTTCTTTTTCCAGAACAGATGCTGCTACAAAATCTTTATCCGTTAATATTTTTTTTTCCTGATCCGTTTCTTCATCATTTGAAGAAGTGTAAGCTACCGTTTTAAAGATGTCGAAATTTTCTTCTTCCTGTTCTATCTTTTCTTTGATGAAATTCCAATCCTGCATCCATACCGCTGTATTTTCAGGAAGAAATTCAAAGAGTGATACTTTATCCCCGGAATCAAATTCTGTTTCAATGTTTGGAATAATATTTACCTGTAATAATTTTCTTTCACTCAGTTGGCTTTCAGGGTCAAATATGCGAATGCTGTCCACTTCATTTCCAAACAATTCTATCCTGTAGGGTTTCTCATTTCCAAAAGAATAAATATCCAGTATGCCGCCTCTTACAGCAAATTGCCCTGGCTCATATACAAAATCAGTTCGTGAAAAACCATAGCCTATAAATTTTTCAAGCATAGCGTCAACATCCAGCGTGGCTGCCTGTTTAATACTTATGATATTTTCTGAAAGTGTTTTGGGTAAGACTACTTTTTCAAATAGTGCTTCGGGATAGGTTATTATGGCACCCGCCCTGTTTGCAATTGAACCGGCAAACCTGGTTAGGCATTCGGTACGCAACATTACATGGCTGCTGTTGAGTAGCTGGTAATTTTTTTTATTTTTAAAAGAGGAAGGAAAATAAAACAGGTTGAGTGCACTGGTAATATTTTCCAGGCTATTGTGAAAATAGGCTGCATCCTCGGCATCTCTTAATATGAAAATATGGTTTACCTGGCTGGCAGTTTCATGCTGGAAAATGGCGGCAGCAATGAATTGAGAAGCACTTCCGTGAAGACCCTTTAAGTGCAGATGTTGAGGTTGAGACAATGTAATCCTATCCGCAATTTGAAAACTGCGGGGATCATTTTTATAAAAATTCATCAACAACTCCAGGTTCATCCGGGGGCAAAGGTAAGTTAATAGAAAGACCATTTAACTCCGGATGCGAGCTAACCAGCCATAAATCTGTTAATGCAAATTGCATATCTTCGCTGCTAAACCTTCTAACATCAAAAAACATGAGGTCAGATTGGAAATACAATATTGTGAATCAGCTAAAAACAACAAAACTCAATGGACCAAAATATAATTTTCATCATCATTGCTGTGTCCGCATTGGTCGTGGGCATCATCCTTGGTAAAATAATTTTTGCAAAAAATAACAACAAACTTGTACACGAAGCAGAAATTCAAGCTCAAAGAATAGTTTCAGAAGGGCAATTAAAGGCAGAAACTTTTAAGAAAGAAAAAGAACTGGAGGCCAAAGAAAAGTTTGTGCAAATGAAGCTTGACCATGACAGGGATGTGCTTCAACGAACTCAGAAATTAAATGAGGCAGAAAGCCGTATAAAGCAAAAAGAACAAAGCCTTAACCAGAAAGAAGGAAACCTTGAAAAGCAGTTGAAGGAAAACGAAACGATTAAGGAAACTCTGAATCGCCAGATTGAGGTAGTAAATATTAAGCGTACCGAACTGGAAAAGCACCAGGAAGAACATATCCGTCGCCTGGAAAAAGTGGCCGGTCTATCGGCTGAGGATGCTAAGGCACAGTTAATAGAAAGCCTGAAGCAGGAAGCCCAGAGTAAAGCTTTGGTATTACAACAGGAAATAATAGAAGATGCAAAACTTAAGGCTAATAAAGAAGCCCGTAAAATAATAATTCAAACTATTCAACGAACTGCTGCAGAACAAGCCATTGAAAACTCCATTACAGTATTTAACCTGGAAAGTGACGAAATAAAAGGTTCTATCATAGGTCGCGAAGGACGTAATATCAGGGCTATTGAAGCAGCCACCGGGGTTGATTTAATTGTAGATGATACTCCAGAGGCCATCGTTTTGTCTTCGTTTGATCCCTTAAGAAGGGAAATTGCACGACTGTCATTACAACGCCTCGTAGCAGATGGTCGTATTCACCCCGCACGTATTGAGGAAGTAGTGGAAAAGACCAAACGTCAATTGGATGACCAGGTTATGGAAATTGGCGAACGTACTGTAATTGAACTTGGTATTCATGGATTGCACAAGGAGCTAATAAGAATGGTGGGAAGGATGCGTTTTCGCTCTTCTTATGGACAAAACCTGCTTATGCATAGCAGGGAAACAGCCAATCTTTGCGGCATTATGGCTGCAGAACTTGGTATGAATCCCAAACTGGCTAAGCGAGCTGGCTTGTTGCACGATATCGGTAAAGTGCCTGATGAAGAAACTGAATTAAGCCATGCTCTTCTTGGAGCCAAGCTGGCAGAAAAATATGGTGAGAATCCTGCTGTTGTAAATGCAATAGGAGCCCACCATGATGAAATGGAAATGCAATATGTAATTTCTCCTATAATTCAGGCTTGTGATGCTATAAGCGGTGCCAGGCCGGGTGCAAGAAGGGAGATTATGCAACAATATATTCAACGCATTAAAGACCTTGAAAATCTTGCCCTGGCATACAACGGCGTAGAAAAAGCTTATGCCATACAGGCCGGAAGAGAATTAAGAGTAATTGTGGAAGCGGATAAGGTTTCTGATGCAGATAGCGATAAACTAAGCTTTGAAATAGCACAAAAGATACAGACAGAAATGACATTCCCTGGGCAAATAAAAGTAACGGTGATAAGAGAGAAAAGAGCGATAAACATTGCGAGGTAGTTGATCAAGTTTATATGTCATAAGGATTTATGGGTTAATGGATGTATATGGGGTTCACAGGCTGAGGGCTTATGGGGAATTAAAAAACTTTCAACAATCTCTCAATTCAGCGGAACTTCTAAATAAGTTTTCCTTACCTTTGCCGTCCGTAAAAAAAAAGTTATGAACGCAATAACATTTGTTCATGAGCAGTTGACAACAAAACCAACCGTTCCAGCATTTAAAGCAGGTGATAATATCACTGTTAATTATAGAATTGTAGAGGGAAGTAAAGAACGTATCCAGAGTTTTAAAGGAGACGTAATAAAGCGCCAGGGTACTGGTTC
>JBDSYV010000253.1:0-5138 GCA_040110925.1 Ferruginibacter sp.
TTGGCTTCCCTGATGGTACTGGCACAAAGGTTCCCTCTACTAATATAAGTGGCGGAAACTTTACGGTAGATCTCACCGGCCTGGCACCAAATACAAAATATTATTTTAAAGCCTATGCTACCAATGCTGGAGGAACAGGTTATGGCGGACAGCTTACTTTTACAAACCCAACTTTGCCTGTACCTATGGCTGCACAGCCAGGACTGAGCTATACGGAAACCTTTAGTGATATTGCTAACTGGAATAATTTATTTATAAACGGCATAGGTGCTAACCATTTTAATGCATTGGGGGCCACAGGCGCCGGTGGTATTCCAAATGGTACTACTATTACTGCATCCACTTTATCTTTTGTTACAGGTTCAACTGGTGGAGTGCAAAGAGGTTCTGACCAAAGTCCAGCAACACAAACCATTGTTTTTCTTTCTACAGGCACTGCCGATAATTCAACTTCTACTGCCATTGATTTTTATATGGATTTTACTGGCGTAAATGCAGGAACATTAAGTTTTGACTGGGCATCTGTAAATAATTCTACCGGCGACAGGAAAGGTTCATTAAGGGTGTATAGCAGTATTGATGGTATCAGCTTTACAGAAATGCCTTTTGCAGCTGTATTAAATTTTACAAATAACTCACTTACCAGCGGTAATAAATCGAACATTGCTTTACCGGCATCTTTTAATAATAATCCCAATGCCAGGCTTCGTTTTTATTATTCAAACGGCACTGGAGGTACAACTGGTTCCCGTCCAAAAATCAGCATAGATAATTTAAACGTAACAGCCGTAGCCAGCACACCTTGTACAACCCCCACAGCCCCGGCTACAGGTCTTGTATTTGGTACAATAACAGATGTTTCCATACAAGGAAGCTTTACTGCATCTAGCCCAGCCACAGATAATTACATGGTAGTGATGAGCACAAGCAGCAGCCTTACAGGTAATCCTATTGATGGCCAGATATACTCTATTGGAGATAATGTAGGTGATGGATCGGTTATCGCCAAAGGAAGTGGAACATCTTTTACTGCTACAGGATTAACAGCATTAACCACCTATTACTTCTTTATTTTCCCTGTGAATGCAATTTGTACAGGTGGCCCGCTTTATTATACCACAACGGTTTTAAACGGATCGGCTACCACTATCGCAGGCTTACCTCCATGTGCTGCACCAGCATCCCAGGCTACTAATTTAGTTTTTGGCAGTACGACATCTAACTCCATACAGGGTTCATTTACGGCTACTACAGCAGATCAATACCTTGTATTGAGAAGCACTTCGCCTACCTTAAGTAATAACCCTGCAGATGGCCAGGTATATAACAGCGGCGATGCCTTAGGAAATGCAATTGTAGTGCAAAGAAATGCAACTACATCTTTTAATGCTACTGGTTTATTACCGAATACCCAGTATTACTTTTTCATCTTTAGCCTCAATAACCAGGGTTGTGTAAGCGGGCCGGCATATAATACCGTTACTCCTTTAAATGCGTCACAAACAACTTTGCCATTACCGCCTTGTGCCACACCATCTGCACAACCTACAAGCCTTATATTAACGGCTTCCAACACTTCTATTTCGGGAACGTTTACCGGCGTACCGGATGCAGATAATTATTTGGTAGTTAGAAATACAAGCCCAACACTTTCATCGGCTCCTGTAGATAATACGGATTATAATGCTGGCGATAATATCGGTGGAGGAATTGTAGTTACAAATACGTCATCACCAAATTTTCTTGCTATCAATCTCACGCCAAACACGACCTATTATTTCTTTGTTTATGCCTCGAACAAAAACTGTGCAGGAGGAACAAAATATCTATCTATAAATCCATTAATAGCAAATGCAACAACCATAAATGCGCCTGTAAATAATTATTATTTCGGAACTTTGCATTCGCATTCTGATTATTCAGATGGCAATAAGGATAACCCAGGATATACCCCAACCCAGGATTATGCATATGCACAAACTGCACAGTGCATGGATTATTTAGGTATATCAGAACATAACCATTTTTCTTCTCCGGATAATCCAGGCAACACCATAACAACATATCATTTAGGCACTGCTGAAGCCAATGCATATACCAGTTCAAATCCCGGATTTCTTGCCTTATATGGTATGGAATGGGGCGTAATATCTGGTGGTGGTCACGTGGTAGTTTATGGCGATGGGATGGATGATTTATATGGCTGGGAAAGTGGAGCTGGCGGTTGGGGCTCATCCAACAACTATGATGTGTATGTGCCAAAGAGTGTTTACACCGGCCCTACGGGTTTGTTTAAAATTATAAATGACAATGTTGCGAAAAATACATTTGCCACTTTAGCACACCCTAATTTAGGAGACTTTAATGGCATAGGTAATGGTACACCATACGATGTAGTAGCTGATGCTGCCATTGTGGGTACAACAGTAGAAAGTGGCCCGGCGACTTCTACGAATACTACCTATACAAACCCTGGTTCATCTATGGGTTACTTATGGTATTATCAAACCATGCTTGCCAAAGGCTACCATCTTGGACCCACCATTGATCATGATAATCATAATACAACTTTTGGTAAAACCACTTATTCAAGAACGGCTATTATTGCCCCTGTCCTGACTAAAACAGAGATTGTTAAAGCCATGCGGAATATGCATTTTTATGCCACCCAGGATTGTGATACTAAAGTAGATTTTAATATTAATACAAGAATTATGGGCAGCAGCTTTGTAGATAGATATGCTCCTATTATATCAGTGTCGCTTACTGATGCAACTACTCCTACTACTAATGCCATAATCAGGGTAATGTTTGGTGTTCCGGGAAGCGGTTCAATGGCAGTAAAAGTTGATTCAATAATCGGGAACAGTTTAACTTTTACAGATGTAAATCTTGGCAATGGTGCTACCGGATATTATTATATTGATGTGAGTAATGGCAGCAGCAGGATAGTTACATCTCCGGTATGGTACACCCGTAATGATAATTTTGTTGTTCCGGTTACACTAAGTTCCTTCCTGGTGCAAAAAATTGACAAGTCTGCTAAAATAAGCTGGAGTACAGAACAGGAAATTAACAGCAGCTTTTTTGATGTGGAAAGATCAGCCGAAGGAAGAAGCTGGACCCAGATAGGAAGGGTAACGGCAGCAGGCAGCAGCAGCCAGCATACAGACTACAGCTTATACGATAATTTCCCTGCGAAGGGTATAAACTATTATCGCTTAAAGCAAGTGGATTTAGATGGCAGGTCTGTAAATTCTTCTGTAAAAAGCCTGGTATTCAATATTAATTATGACGTAAGCATTACACCAAATCCTGCATCTTCATTTATAACCATCTCTGTATCTAAACAAAACGCTGAGATGACCCAGATTATAATTTCAGATGCAAACGGAAGGGTAGTGGAAAAAATAAATAGCATTGAGAGGATTAAAACAATTAATACAACTGGCTATACAAAAGGAATTTATTTTATAAAAACCATTACTGCCCAAAACGTAAATACGCAGAAAATAATATTACAGTAAACAAAAATGAAAATGAATAAAAAGCTCCTTTACGGGAGCTTTTTTTATGTGTATACGTTTTCTTTTTTAAGGAATAATTTCAATATCATCCGGGTGTACCGCAGCTATATTCTTAAAGGCCAGAATAATATGGCCGGTGGTAATCACATCCTTCTGGCAATAGGTAGCAATCCGTTTTAGATTTTGTTGTTGTTGTTCATCATTACCACACCAATACAACGGCCCCACCATACTACCATCAATATCATCCTTAGGTGAAGGGATGCCCATTGAAGCAGCAAGCAATTTTAAAGAAGTGAAGTTTTTATAATCACCAAAACGCCAATATTGAAAGGTATCCACAAGGTTTGTTTCCCAGGGTTTCATGTTTTGAAAATCAAGAAAGGCAGGGATGGGTATCCTGTTGATCATTAACCTTCGGCAAATAAATGGGATATCAAATTCTTTAATGTTGTGGCCTGCAAAACACCAGCGTTTATTTAACGATTCAATTTTTCGCATGGTATCTAAAAAATCCTGCAACAGTATTTTTTCATCTGTACCAAAGAATGATTTTACCCGCATGTGAAGCGTGGCTTCTTTATTAAAATATCCAATACTAATACAAATAATTTTTGCAAACTCGGCCATTACCCCTGCACGCTTGGGATAAAATTCTGCAGGGCTTATATTTTCCGGAACCGACCTGGCTACTTTTTCTTCCCATAGCTTTTTCCACTCATCAGGAAGGTCATTAAAAGATGCATGGGTAGAAGCTGTTTCAATATCAATAACAATTAAATCTTCGGGGCGGATATGTTGCATAGTAAGAGTATTTGGTAAATACCAAAATACATATTTTATGCAAATAAAGAAATAGCATAGCCATCATTAATAAAATAAAGGTCAATTGAATTTTTTTAATTTGAGAAACCAAGCGCCATTTACGCCCTGGCGGTAAAATCTTAAAAGCTAACGCCTACAAAAATCTGAATAGATTGATTTTTCCAGGTTTGCCTGTCATTAATGGCATTTATATTGGTAAGACCAAGCTTATATCTTGCACCCATATTTATTAAAGGTAACTGAAGCCATATTCCCCCTAATGCACTCCATTCACCATTCTTATAAATATTGCCGCCGGTGCGAAGGCTATCAACAGTTTGTTTAAGTAAAGCACCATAGGATGGGCCCAACTGAAGTTTAACTCGCTTACTTGTGCCAAGGTTAAGGTTTAGCAATAAAGGAATTTCCAGGTAACTAAGTTTGGCTTTTTTCTGGCTGCCATCTCTAAAAATATCATTATAGATATCCGAAGCATCATTGGTAAATTCTGACTGGCCCTGTACAAAATTTACTTCTGGTTGCAAGCCAAAACGGCGGCTGAAATTGAATTGCATAAAACCTCCAACCTGGAAATTGTAGTTAAAGCCATCTTTATAAGATTGCCCGGAAATCTTATTGACGTTAACACCAGCCTTTCCGCCAAACTTGAAAAAGTTTTCATGTTCATCTTCAATCTTTGTTTTTTGTGCAAAAAGGTTTAGGCTTATGATGCTGAGGAAGGTAATGAAGATGGTTTTCATATTTCTTGTGGTTTTAAAAGCAAAGTGGCAATAATTATTCCGGTTT
>JBDSYV010000254.1:0-3751 GCA_040110925.1 Ferruginibacter sp.
CTTAAATCTTTTACGCCATTGATAGTGATGGTAAGATTTGTACGCACAGGAAAATTTGTTGCAAAAGTTAAATGGACCAAGGAGGTATTAGCCACATCCCTCACTGCAGATGAAGGTGAACCGATACCATTGCTCACCACATAATTGGCAATAGCCTGGCTGCTGTTAAAATCAACAGGTTCGTTAAATAAGATATCAAGGGTATTGGCTGTAATAGCTGTAGCAGAAACTATAGCAGGAGGAGTGACGTCGGGTACAAAGGTTTTTACTTCAAAATCATCGAAAAAATGCCGCTGAAAGAATGATGCGGTGCTTTGCCTAACCCATATCCCAAAAAAAGCTGAAGTTAAATATGTAACATCGTTACTGGTTCCTTCACTTAGATAATTATTGCCCGAACCGGTTATATCTCTTTGCAGGTTCCATTGGTTGGCAGCATTTCGGGTTACCCTGATACGCATTATGTTATTACTTGTATTGAGTATGCCATCAATACCATCAATAATTTTTACTGCAGCCACGTTGGCATCTTTGCGGTAAAGGCTTATCTCATCCTGTGTGTCTCCAATGCGTACAAAGTAACCGGTAGTAGTTGCCAGTGTAACATTTGATGCAGAAGCTGTTAAGTAAACATCTATATAATTAGCGCCGGAAGGATTAAAGGTTATCTGGCAATAAAAATCCCATTGTGCTACCGTTGCCATTGCATTGGCCGTGCTCAAATAAAAATTGGCATTGGCGACTATATTGTTGCTTTGAAGTTGTAGAGCAGGATTTACAATCCAATCGGCAGTATTGCCCACCCAGGTAGGATTGCTGGTAAAATTACCATCAGAAAAATTATCGGTAAACTGTGCAGAAGCCAGTTGCGTAGTTATTATCGTAAAAATAAGTAGTATAATTTTTCTCATATGCTGTAAAAATAGTTTTTAAAGATACCGTTTTAGCCTTAATAAAGAACAAGGAAATCATCAAAATGGAAGGATAAAAGCCCGCCTGTACCATCGTATCAGTTTTATGGTTATTTTCGTTTTTCATGAAAAAGCTATACAAACAAATTAAAACGAGTTATTTCCCGGAAGGATAAATTATAAGCAGCTTATTTTATATGAACCTTCCAAAAAACGGGAGGTTTTTTATTTATATATAAACAGATAACAATGAAAATAGCAGTTGTAGGCGCCACAGGCCTGGTAGGAACAAAAATGTTGCAGGTGCTGGCCGAGAGAAATTTCCCGGTTACAGAACTGATTCCTGTGGCATCAGAAAAATCAGTAGGCAAAACCATTTCATTTAAAGAAAAAAATTATTCTGTAGTAAGTATGCAGGATGCGATTGATGCAAAACCGGCAATCGCTATTTTTTCTGCAGGCGGAAACACATCGCTTGAATGGGCACCAAAATTTGCTGAAGCTGGCATTAAGGTTATTGATAACAGTAGCGCCTGGCGAATGGATGCCGAAAAAAAACTGGTTGTCCCGGAAGTGAATGGCCATGTATTGACCAATGAAGATTTAATCATAGCCAACCCTAACTGCAGCACCATACAAATGGTATTGGTGTTAAAACCACTGCATCTTACTTACAAAATAAAAAGAGTGGTAGTTAGCACCTATCAAAGCGTGACAGGTACGGGCGTAAAAGCAGTAGAACAAATGATGAACGAACGACGGGATGTAAAAGGGGAAATGGCATACCGCTACCCGATTGATATGAATGCCATCCCTCAGATAGATGTATTTATGCCCAATGCCTATACAAAGGAAGAAATGAAAATGGTAAATGAAACCCGTAAAATAATGGAAGACGAATACATAAGCCTTACTGCCACATGTGTACGCATACCAACTATGGGCGGGCATAGCGAATCTGTGAACATAGAATTTGAAACCCCTGTTGATATAGATGAAGTAAAACATATCTTAAAAACTGCTGCCGGGCTGGTAGTGCAGGATGATATAGATAACTTTATATATCCCATGCCACTTACAGCACATGATAAGGATGATACATTTGTAGGAAGGATAAGATTGGATGAAAGCCAGCCCAATACTATCAATTGCTGGATAGTAAGTGATAACCTTCGTAAAGGTGCGGCTACCAATGCAGTGCAGATAGCGGAGTGGCTGGTGGAAAAGAAGTTTGTACAATAAAAATAATTTCAGCACAATTAATGAAAGCTTCCTTTTTCATATTCTTCTTCTCGTTTTCCATTTCTACTTATGCGCAGCGGGAGATAGCCATTCATTTTTTATATGGAAGCACTCCTGCCAAGGGATATTCAGCAATAGAGAAGAAAAGATTTGGCGGTAAAAAAGGCGGTCATGTTACGCTGGAAACCGGTGACAGCATTATCGGCTTTCAACCAAAAGGTACTTGTCATATTATCGGGAAAAAACAATATTGCAATGGCTACTTCAGGGCAGATAGTAAAACTAAATGGGAGGCAGATACGGTAGGAAATAAATATTCCTCTATTATTATACCGCTTACAGAAGAACAATACAGCAAGCTGAAAACTACAATAGATAATTACCTGCAGAAGGCCCCTTATGATTATGCCTTCCTGGGTATGCGCTGTGCCGCTGCAACCTATGATGTGCTGGAAGATGCCAGTGTAGTCAGGAAGAGAAGCCACTTGTCTAAATGGACTGCATTTTTTTACCCGCAATTATTGCGCAGGCAAATGCTTAAAATGGCCAAAGAAAATAATTATGCTATTCTAAAGCATAGCGGAAGAAAATCGAGGGTATGGGAAATGGAGTGATGCCAAATAGTAATTGTCAATAAAATCAGGTCCAGTAAATTCGGCGGGTAGAACTCATCACCTGCCTTCCATCTGCAAAAATAATTTTTAGAGAAAACACATGACCTTTATTATTTGCCGGTTTAGTGCTGGTAAATGCTGAAAAACTATAAAGTTTATACTGGTTATTATTTACTGCAATCTTCAGAGAATCCAATTTAATTGAAGTGGTGAAAGAAGTGAAAACTTTAAAAATATTATTTAATGAAGTATTTGCAGGAATGCCATTATAAACACTATCGCTTGTAATATCTAAGGAGATGATTTTTGATTTAAGACCTTCGCTTCCGCAATCATTGCACTTGCAGGCCATCGTTTCATTTACCAAAAAAGCGAAAGGATTTTTTTGTTGTAATACACAATCAACATAAAAAGAGTAATCAAGGTAAACGGTATCCACATTTGTTACCATTCCCGCATCTATAATTGACTGGCCACTGCCATGTGCACCAGCTCTGAAATCATTTATTGTATATAAATGATTTTTTGACTCAATACACTTGCAACAACTTAAATACAGGAAATTAGAAAGGAGGAATAAGGCAGGAAGGATAATAATTTTTTTGTAGCTCATTTAGCACAGATACATCTTTAAGTCGTAACGCTGCATAACCTCACCCTAATCCATAGTTGTCTTATTCCCCTTTGGGGAGCAGCAGGAGACTTATCCAATTGTCCAGGTCTCTCTTCCTTTTAGCAATTTATCTAAATCGCCTGCACCTTTTTGTGCAATAGCATCATCTATCTGCATGGCCATTACATCTTCATAGCAAGCCCTGTTTGTTTCATAAAAAACACCGAATGGCCTTGGTAAATGTCCTTGTAAGGTTGGGTCGTCAAACATGCGAATCAGGATTTGCGCTTTGTAAAAATCTTTGTCATCATGTATCCATAAGTCATCCGGAACTGAACCAGGTTCAAAGCTTACAATCACAGGTTTGAATC
>JBDSYV010000255.1:0-8009 GCA_040110925.1 Ferruginibacter sp.
TGAGGGCATATTAAAATATCCCTTGAACATAATGATACCAATGGCGGAAAAAAATTTTGCGAAGGATATGAATATTAGTTTGTCAACTTTAAAAAACATACTCGAAAAATAATTACAACACTAAAAATAAAGAACCGCTAACGACAACTGTACTATATTAAGAATTACTAATGACAATTATTGGACAAAATATTATCGAATATCTTAGATATACTAAGCAAATTTATTTTAGCGTTGCAATAGCCTTGACAGTAATTTCTTGTGTCAATAAAGCCGCTAAAACCGGCAATGATTATACAGATTCTAGTCTGTCGGTTATTAAGGCATTTTCTGATACTTTACAGAATTCTGTAAAAGATACCATCAGAGCAGATGGTGAATTAATAATGATTGCAAATATGCAAAGCCAGCGAGCTGCACATACGGCGGTGCTTTTAAAAGATGGAGACGTTTTGGTTTGTGGTGGATTTGCTGGTACTAATATCTTGTCAAGTGCCGAAGTATACAATCCAACATCAAAAGCATTTATTAAGATAAATAATTTGAATACTTCCCGTTCAGACCATTCTGCTACACTTTTGTCAAACGGAAAAGTTCTCATTGCTGGGGGCTACAATGGAAATTATCTTTCCTCTACCGAGCTTTATGACCCAATTCTAAAGACATTTTCCGCAGGACCAACTATGAACGCTGCACGCAGCGGACATACTGCTACGCTGTTAAATAATGGGAAAATTCTTTTTACAGGTGGTGTTGGAACTAGCTGGACATTTCTATCATCAGCAGAAATTTATGACACTAAGGAAAACAAATTCATTCCAGTAAATTCCATGGCTGTTGCCCGTGAATCTCATACAGCAACGCTTTTGAATAATGGAAATGTGCTTATAACGGGTGGTCACAGAGACCGCCGGGAAAATGTGAAAATATATTCGAGTTGCGAAATTTTCGATATTAAAACAAATCAATTCTCTTTAACCGGGAACATGCAAATTGCACGGCATAAACATGATGCAGTGTTACTAGCCGACGGTAAAGTATTAATAATTGGAGGGTCTGACCAGCGGGATTCAAGAGGGGTTTATTCGTCAGCAGAAATTTTTAACCTCAATACTTCCCAATTCAATTCTTTAACTGCCTCATTGATTTATCCCCGATACAAACACAAGGCGACATCAGTTTTGTTGCCCGACAATAACGTTTTTATCGGAGGAGGTTCAGACCAGGCAGAAATATATCATTTCAATACTGGAATATTTATTTCGGTGAAAGGTAACATGGGAGCAGTTCGTTTATTTTCCTGTGCAACTTTATTGAAAGATGGAACAGTTTTGTCAACAGGCGGTTATGGTGAAGACAATAAATCCAATAACGAAGCCTGGCTATTTGTAAAACAAGGACGTTGAAATTTCCTGGACAAAGAACAACGAACCGCTAACACGAACTTTGTGTGCGGGGCATGACGTTGTATCACTCGGCTGCAACCCGCTACTGTTCTTTATCTGGGCTTGAATATTTCAACTTTAGTTCTTAACTTTTTTATAATTGGGCTCCAATGACAAAACTTAATTGCTTATTTATATTTCTTATACCATTATTTGCGTATGCACATCCAGGCGTTGGTATTGTTAAAGACAGTAAAGGCAATATATTCTTTACAGATTTGCATCAGGTCTGGAAAATTCATAATGGCAAAAAGACTGTTGTTGTTCCGAATGTTCACACACATGAATTATACATAGACAAATATGACAACCTCTTTGGAGAAGGCGGATACTACGATGACAAAGCAATAAAGTTTTACCATTATCTCTGGGTGCTTAGACCAAATGGTCGAGTAGATACCGTAATAGGAATGAAGGAAGCATATGTTCGCCAGGATTTTTCATTGGCAAGAGATAAAGACGGCAATGAATATTACATTAAGCGTTTCCTGGTGCCTCATATTGATACCAACCATATTTACAAAAAAACACCAAACGGTAAAGAAACAGTTCTTGCTACAGGGAACTTTAAAAAGGTAAACTGGCTTCATCCGCAGGACGATGGCAGTATATTATACGCTGCAAAAAATATTATTTTCCGGGTTGACAGCCTCGGTAACATAAGACTTGTTACAGACCAAATAAGAAACTCAAAATCATTGAATTCTAAAGACGATATTTTAATCTGGGGAATATGGCAAGACAGTTCTAAAAATATTTATGCAGCTGTGTTCAGCGATAAAACAATTAAAAAAATTGACCATTCTGGGAATATAACGACAATTTATACATCAAAAGAAAATTGGTCGCCTTTGCACGGTGCATTTGACAATAAAAATAAGCTTTGGGTTCTTGAAGGTTCTGATAATAATGAGGCCCGGGTAATATCAGCGGAAATGGGTTTAGCAAATTCTGCAAAGCAAGACCCAACAAAATCAATGTTGTTGCCTTATATTATGTTGGGCGGTTTAGTTTTGATCATCGGAATCTTATATCTGAAAACAAAAAATAAATACGTATGAAAGCAGTAGGAAAAACAGTACATGAAATTTTGATTAACCTTCCTGCCGATAGGGCAGAACCTTTCAACAAACTTCACGAAGTCATTCTAAAGAACCTGCCCAAAGGTTTTGAAGCAGCCATTAGTTATGGCGGTTTGGGTTATGTTGTTCCGCATTCACTTTATCCTGCGGGTTATCATTGTAAGCCGAGTGAGCCATTACCGTTCGCTGGCATTGCTTCGCAAAAAAACTCCATTAATTTTTACCACATGGGTATTTACTCCAACCCAACATTATTAAAATGGTTTGTAACCGAATTCCCTAAACACAGTAAGCAAAAACTTGACATGGGAAAAAGTTGTGTCCGCTTTAAGCAGCTGGATGAAATTCCATATACACTCATCGGTGAATTAATGAAAAAAATGAGCGCTAAAGAATGGATAAATATTTATGAAACTATTTTAAAAAAATAGGGTATGAAAAATTACATCGTTTTAAAATTAATTGGATTGGCAATACTGACTATGATAACTTTAGTTATTATTTCCATCATTGAAGTAGCTGTCTATTCTTATCTAATAAATCCTGGCCAGGAAAAAAGTGTGTATGAAACGCACGCTGAAGTTTCTGCACCTTATATCTCAGGCGTTTTCGGGTTTATTATTTTCTTTCTTATTGCAAGATATTGGAACAAGAAAAAGTATCATAACTTACTAAAATTAATAATTCTATTCCCACTAATCTATGTTTTGTTGGACGCTATTATTATAACAATAGCAGGTGTTCAATGGTCAAGTTTTATTTTCATTTTTATGTTTGCTAATGGAGCCAAGTTTCTTGGTAGTTACTTAGGGTATAAATTAACTAGATGATAGATATTTTTTATAAAAATGGTTTTGTAGGTTTAGGCACAGAACAAAACAGGGATTGGATGTACTTTGAACTAAGATAAAAAATGAAATACTTATCAATATCATTACCCATAAGTTCCTGGCATAAAAAAGTTCCGGGGACTCGTTTATTTTACAGCAATTAGAACATCGCAAAACAGAAGAAAAAAAACGGGGCATTAAAACTATATTTAGCCATGGACTTGCAGGTATTACTTGATGACAAAAGCAAAAAATCAAAAGCAAAAACAGAAACAATTAGCCGATGGCTTTTGGCCAACCCCGGGAAACTAAAAATACTTATTGAATTTGCAACAAAAGCTAAGGATCCTGCCAAAGCAACCTGCATTGAGGCAATAGAATTTGCAACTAAATCTGAACCCGGAATTTCAAGCCCGGCCTGCCTTAATTTCGTTTCTGAAGCGCTTTTAGAAAATGCTGCAAGGATAAAATGGGAATCAGCAAAAGTTATCGGAAACATTGCTCATTTATATCCTGGGAAATTGAACCTGGCCATAAATAATTTACTTATCAATACTGAACACACAGGCACTGTTGTGAGATGGAGCGCAGCTTATGCATTGGCACAAATAATAAAAATGAAAACAAAACAAAATAAAGATTTGCTACCTGCCATTGAAGCCATCTGCCTGCGGGAAGAACAAAACAGTATAAGGAAAATTTATCTTGAAGCTATAAAAAAGCTGAAAATCTGAGGCCAAAAAAAAATAGACCATGCCCATTTGGAATTTATACTGTAATAAATTATTTTAGTTGAGGCATTTAGAATATTCTCTTCAAAACTAAACTGCATTCCATGGCAAAAACACTAGCAAAGACTACTGAAAATAATAATAGTGTTTTAGCCTTTATTAAATCAATACCAGGCGATCAAAAACAAAAAGATTCTCTTAAAATTATTGACATCATGAAAAAGGAATCCGGCTTTAAACCCAAAATGTGGGGGCCAGCCATTATAGGTTTTGGCAGCTGTCATTTTAAATATGAAAGTGGCCGCGAAGGCGATATGCCATTGATTGGTTTTTCTCCGAGGAAAGAATCACTTACGCTTTATCTTTCTTCCAAATTTGATAATAGAGAAGAATTGCTGAAAGAATTTGGAAAACACAAAACGAGTAAAGCCTGTATTTATGTAAAAAAAATTGAAGACATAAATATTGAGGTATTGAAAAAAATGGTTGCGAATGCTTTAAAATATACTAAGGCAAAGTACTCATAAACCATGGCCAGGTATTTAATAGTGAAGATAAACCGATACTGGCCTGTCCTGAATTTAGTTGTCTCGTTAGCGGTTCGTTGTTATTGTCAGTCCAGTATATAATTCAGTTCAGTTACGCCACAATTAAATTGTCTAGTAGTCAATAGTTTTAGTTTTATTTTGTCTTTGATGTCCCCAAACAATGGAATACCTTGTCCAAGAATAATAGGGTTAACAAATAGCCAGTAGCCGTCAATTAAGTTCTGTTGCATAAGTGAATGTGCTGCTGTGGGGCTGCCAAAAAGCAAAATCTCGCTACCTGCCTGTTGTTTTATTTCATTTACTCTTTCCAAAAGGTTGTCGCTGATAACTGTGGTGTTCGTCAAACCTGCCTGTCCGGCAGGCAGGCCAACGCCTTTCATTGTTTTTGATAAAACAACTTTGTGAACTTTGCTATACCACTTTGAATGTTCAATGTCGTGTTTGGTTGCTGTCGGCTTGTCTGCTGCAGTAGGCCAGTAATTTTCCATCAACTGATAAGTAACTCGTCCATATAATGCAGTATCTCCTTCGCATATCCGCTTACCGACATAATCAAAAATTTCTTCATTAATATTTACCCAGTCTAATTCTCCATTCAGTCCTGCAACAAAACCGTCAAGCGATATGTGCATAAATGAAATTAATTTTCTCATACAGTTCTATTTTCTATTATTGACAATGATTTGTTTCTCTCGTTTTACAATGACCACTTACTACAGCCATTACCCATCTTCCATTGTTTTACATATAATTCATCGCATCGTATCCCAGCAGTCTTCTCCATAAAGCAATTTGTCCAATAATATTTGCTTCCCGGTAAATAATAAATGATACCAGGTCGAAATAAGGGATGGTCATTCCGGGCATCTCAAAATTGCTGTCTAATTTTTCATCCGTTAGTGTCATGAATGCCTCCCTGAGCAAAGGGCTGATAACTTGCCAGTCTCTTTTAAAATCGTCCAGGGAAGGATATGTTATGTCATCCTGTATTCCCTTATTTTCTTTAAACAATTCTACGGCTTGTTGCCGGTAGTCATTGCCAAGATAATTAGCTGCTTCGGCACGCTGCTGTACCAGGCTGCCTGTGAGCCAGGCTATATGATTGGCTTTTGTGTTTAGCCTGTTATGACTGTCCTTGTCTGAAATGCTATCAAGGGCACGGGAGAAAAAATCTGTATGCATATCATACAATACAAGCAGGGAATACATCCGGTTGCTAATTGGTTTTGTTGTCATAATATCTTTTTAAATACAAACCTACTTGTGTATGATATATTTCAAGAGGAAATTTACGACAATTAAAGGTCTAATTGCAAAATCAGAGGCAAGATACCGAAGGTCTCCACCAATGAATTAACTTTAAGGTATGAAAAAAATAACCTTGCTGTCTGTATCATTTTTATGCTTTGTTTCATTTATTACAGCACAGGTGACCACCATAGCAGATAGCAATATTATTATAAAACTTAATCAGCAAATTGATGACCTCGTTGTGCAGAAAAATACAAATGCATTAGATGATTTATACGCAGATGATTTTGTTTTTAGCCATGGCTCCGGGCGTATTGAAGGAAAACAGGGCTGGTTTAAATCAGTGGCAAATGGAGGCTTCCTGTTGCGACAGCATGATTCTGTAACGGTGGAATTGCATCCCGATATTGCAATTGTAAAAGGTAAACTTTCTGTACAAAAAAAGAATAAGGACAAAACTGAAAGTTACCATCTCAAATATATCCGGGTATATGCTTTAAGACATCAACGTTGGCTAATGATTTCTCACATAACATTTTACGAGTATCATGAGCCGCAGAGCTGGTAAAATAAAATGATTAATGTTTTTTATTTCTCTTCGTCGTAAACACCTTTCAAACTATACCATCCAAAAATAATTAAGCCAATGGCAATTGGTGTAAATATTCCAATGATGATGAGCCATGGAACAGGATTGCTGATATCAGCTTTATGATCACTATTAATATTTTTAATAGCTGACATCACTAAAAAAATGATAGCAGCAGGACCCAGCAGCATCCATACAAAACCTAATAGTCGTTTTATTGCATTCATGGTTAGTGATGTTTAGTATTAATTTTATTAGACAAGTAAAGGCAGCCAATGATAAAGCAAAGGGATGCAACAGCTATTGGATACCAAAGCCCTGATAAATAATTTGTACCGGGCAATGTTGTTATAAGTGTGGCAATAAAAGGCACAAGGCCGCCAAAGACACCGTTGCCAATATGATAAGGCAATGACATGGAAGTGTATCGTATGCGTGTGGGAAAAAGTTCTACAAGAAATGCTGCTATGGGCCCATACACCATGGTTACAAAAAAAACCATCAGTGCCACAAGTGCCACCATGTTCCATTTACCGGAGGAAGAGAGCACAACTTCTTTTTTTACCTGTGGGGGATTAATATTATTGACTGTTTTATGTGTACTCGTAATCAAACTTGTTCCGTCAGTGTATATGGTTGTTATGGCATGATTGATTTGCGTATTTGTGGTCTCTGCAGTAGTAAGAATGGTTTTGGTACTTGTATCTGCAATGTTATATAACTGCTGAAAAATGGGCCGGTAAAATAAAATGCCCAGTAACATGCCCGCCATCATGATATTTTTTCTCCCCCATTTATCTGACAGGCTGCCAAAAACAAGAAAGAAAGGCGTGGCAATTACAAGGGCAATAAGAATGATTGTATTGGCCTGTTCGTATTCAATATTGCATTTGGTAAGAATAAATGTTTGCGCATAAAACTGGCCGGTGTACCAGATGACGCCTTGCCCCATGGTAGCCCCAAACAATGCCAGCAAAACAGTTTTAAAATTTTCTTTTTTTCCAAAACTTTCTTTTAAAGGATTTTTAGAAGTTGTGCCTTCCGCTTTAAGTTTTGAAAACAAAGGTGATTCAGACATTTTCATCCGGATGATGATGGACACAATCACTAGGATAATTGATAATAAAAAAGGATACCTCCATCCATTGCCCGAAACAAATTCTTCTACGCCTACCAATCTTCTTACTAAAAGTATTACACCAAGCGATAAAAATAATCCGAGCGTAGCAGTGGTTTGTATCCAGCTTGTAAAGTACCCTCTTCTATGTGCAGGAGAATGTTCCGCAACATAGGTTGCAGCGCCGCCATATTCGCCGCCAAGGGCAAGGCCCTGAATTAACCGCAGCATAAGTACAAGAAATGGCGCCCAGCCGCCGATGGTTGCATAGGATGGCACACAACCAATTAAAAATGTGGAAGCCCCCATCAGCACCAGCGTTAGCAGGAACGTATATTTTCTTCCGATGATATCCCCGATACGCCCGAATACCAACGCACCAAAAGGACGCACAATAAAACCGGCTGCAAATGTAG
>JBDSYV010000256.1:0-9110 GCA_040110925.1 Ferruginibacter sp.
AGATGCCACACGAATGCCAAACCATTTATCTCTTTTGTGATAGAAAGCCCATGCAATGAGTAAAAGATTTGCAGGTACCAGAAAATACTGCCCGCCAAAAAAAGTAAAGAAATTCATTACAGCAGTAGTGGCATCTGAAACATACCGGGATAGGAATTCAAATACCTGGTGATCCATCTCTTCCTTTTTATAAAAGAAAATACGGCGGATGATAAATACCATTGCAAAAAAGGAAATAAAAAAAGCAATTAATACAATGATAAGCTCTATGCTAAGCAATTTAATCCTGCTTGTTATTTTTTGAAGACCATATTGAAACTGCCTGCCCATAGAAAATTAAATTTTCAGAGAGAACAATTCAATGCCATTTGCTTTACCTTTTAGCTCAACAACGCCAAGGTTTTCCGTTTGAAAATCTTTAAGCTCGCTGGCCTCTACAAATTCTTTTGACACAATGAATTTCTGGTTAAGTTCATTGCAGGCACTCCTTATCCTTGCAGTAGTATTCATTGTATCACCGCTCATAGCAAGGTCTTTTTTTATAACCCCAATCTCCCCTACTGTAACTTCCCCCACATGAATACCAACCCTGAATTCGGGGATAATATCAAATTTGCGGCGAAACCGTTCACTGTTTTTCTGTATATTTTTACGGGATTCAATTACAGCCGCAAGGCAGTTTTTTATATTAGACTTACTATTCAGCCATGACACCACTATCTCATCTCCCACATATTGGTAAATAATTCCATTGTGTTCAATTAGGGCCATAGATACATGAAAAATAAATTCACGAATAAAAAGAAAGTATTGATGGTGCCCAAGTTTTTCAGCTATTGGTGTTGAATCTTTCAGGTCAATAAACATTACAATTCTTGTCTCAATACGCGGCTTAATATATTTGCCTGCAAGTATATCCACAAATACTCCAGGAGAATATTTATCATTTATTTCAAGGTAAAGCTGTGTAATAACAAACAAAATTATCCAATACAGCGTGGTTTGCAGCAGCCACTTTATATGTAATGTTCCCATGAAAAAATCTCTGTTTGCTTCAGAGCCACTCATTCCCATCACCAGCTTATTTTCTGCAAAATGAACCAGGAAATTCATAGTAAAGGCAGCAAAAAGAAGAATCACTGTTTTCACCAAAAAATTAATCCATAATGAACCATTGCGAACCAGGTTTTTTAAAGTAAAAATAAAAAGATAACCCATCATAAAACTAAAAATAAAAACAAGCAAGCCCCTAAGTAAGAATGCACTTAAAGGCCTTTCAATGTAAGATTGCCTTGAAATGAGAGAAACAACCAGGTCAATAAATGTCCAGAATAAAGCGATATATAGTATGGAGCGAAAGCGGTACTTACTTACACCTGAAAAGAATGAATATGATTTTTCACTACCCAATGTTGCGGTTTTTTAAATATGAATAAATTTCCGTTTGAGCATTATGTCTTGTGCCCTGAGACATAATACGTTCTTGCTGCATGTTACTATCAAGAAGTGTTGCTTTGGTATTATCATTCCATTGTATTTCAAAATAATGAATTAACTGCTGCCTGCATTTTTCATCTTTTACATCAAGGCATACTTCTATTCTGTGCCGCAAGTTTCGTGTCATGAGGTCTGATGATCCCATGGCCACTACTGCATCTTCAGCTGTTCCGAAAATAAATAGCCGTGTATGCTCAAGATATTTATCCACTATCCTTTTAATACTAATATTTTCACTTACGCTCTCAACACCAGGCACCAGACAACAGATACTTCTAACAATAAGCTGCACGGTAACTCCTGCCTGGCTGGCCCTGTAAAGCAGGTTGATAAAATACGGCTCTTCCAGGTTATTTGCTTTTATCCTTATCAATGCAGATTTCCCTTTTTTAGCTTTTTTTATTTCAGCATCAATTAATTTTTCAAAATCATCAAGCATATTAAATTGGGATACAAACAATTCTTTGAACTTCATATCTTTTTTTGCCAGAACAACATTTTTCTTTTGCAAAAAATTAAATAGTTGTTGCATTTCTTTACATACGGCAACTTTAGCTGTCATGATTACATGATCAGTATAAAAGCTGGCTGTGCTTTCATTAAAATTTCCTGTACTTAAGATGGCATAACTTATATCTTCATTCTTTATCTTCTTTTTTACCAGTGCAATTTTGGAATGCACTTTTATACTTGGATGACTGTAAATTAATTTCACGCCTGCCTTCTTCATCACCCTGCTCCATTTTATATTATTTGCTTCGTCAAACCTGGCTTTTAATTCAATGAAGGCAGTAACTTTTTTGCCATTTTTTGCAGCACTTATCAGCGCATTTACTATATGCGATTCTGCTGCCACCCTGTACAAAGTGATGTAAATTTCTGATACGTCCTGATCCACGGCAGCCTGGTTGAAGAAACTTAAAACTGGCATGTAAGAATGATAGGGCAGATGGAGTAAAATATCTTCCGTTATAATCGTTTGAAAAATATCTCCATTTGCTGTTGAGGGCGGAAATAAAATTGGTTTTTGCCTGGGATATTCCAGTGCTTTATCAAAATGAGGAAAACTGAAAAGGTCACTAAGGTTATGATAGCGCCCTCCCACAAACATATCTGAAGCATTTACAGTAAAAATGGATGCCAGGAAAAACTGCAGGTTTGCAGGCATACCATCCTCAAACAAAAATCTTGATGCAGCACCAGTATCCCTTTTGGAAAGTTGTTTTTCTATTTTATCCAGAAGGTTGCGGCTATATTCGTCATCAAGTACAATTTCCGCATTCCTGTTAAATTTAATGCTGTACATGCTGATTATTTCCTGGCCTGGAAATAATAATGAAATATTTTCCCTTATAATATCATCAAGAAAAATAACATATTGAATACTATCAACAGGTTGTAAAACAAAAAATCGTTTTAATTTCTGTGAAGGAATATTTACAGCTACATGGCTGATGCTATTCTTTAGTTTATCCTTAATGGTAACAACAATATACAACTGGTTATTTTCCGGGAGAAATTTAAAGGCAGTTTCAGGACCCAGGAAAATTGGCTGAATAAAAGACAATGCACTTGATAAGAAAATTTCTTTAACCTCTGCACTATGCACAGCCAGGATGGGTTGATTATAATAAAATACAATGCCTTCTTTTTCTAATCCTGGGATGCATTCACCTATCAGTATGCGGCCAAATTCATTCAGTTGTTCATAAATGGATTTCTGTATTTTATCTGTAATATCATCTTCATCCAAAAGGCTTTCTTTGCGAATAGTTTTCTTATCTAATTTGGTAAAGGCCAGCATTGCATGATACCTCACCCTGAAAAACTCATCCAGGTTGGAAGAAAATATTGCAAGAAATTTTAGCCGCTCAAAAAGTGGGATACTGCTATCCGCAGCTTCTTGTAATACCCTGTGATTGAAACCCAGCCAGCTTAAGTCGCGGTTGTAAAGCATATCCGGGTTTTAAAAAGGTGAACCTGCACTATTTGTAGCAGCTCCCGATATTGCTTCAGGAGAATAAAAGAATGCTGCAGCAGCAAATGCCAAAACGGAAACAACAATACCTATCATAAAAATGTTATAGGCAAGTCTAATTAATTTATATTTTTTGCCCAGCACCGTACCGAGGTGATAAATATCCTGCACCATTGAACTGTACAGGTAATCAGAATCACGCATCATGACCCTCATTGCATTTTCATATTCCTCAAGTTTCATTTTATGAAAATTTCCAAAAAACAGCAGATTGGTTTTTTTTAGCTGAACATCTTCATCATTAAAAATACCAGCATTTACTTTAGGCCTGGTAGCAAGAATAGCCACTACGATAGTAGTCACAGAGGCCACTAAAAAAATGATTGTAGGAATAGTAAGATAAGGATCAGTCTGAAGTTTGCGCAACAACACAGAAAGAATCACGGAAATAATAATAGCATTTACAGAAATAAGTATATTGGCTTTACTATCGGCCATGTCACTCAATTTAATATGGTTGGATGATGTAAGGCGTAACATCGTCTGCATGCCTTTGGTAGTACCTTCCTTTTCAGTAATTACCTGCTCCTTCTTTATTTTTTCACCTTCTGAATCGGCCTTTTCAGATTGTTTTTTCAGCTTTTTCATATTTATTTTTTTTTGCTCTTCAAGCGTTGCAATACAGTAACTAGTATAAAAATGATGATTCTCCAGCATTGCAAGGGCACTGGTGTTAAAGTCTTTTTTTGTTGATGGAACTGATTCAATAGATTGATATTCTTTGAACATTAATTTATTGGTACGCTTAAATTCTTTTGTACCAAAATGATAGGTATCTGCATCACAAATAATTTCCTGCAGTAATCCCGTTGGATTTCTTGGATAGCGGGTAGCTATGATGCAACCTGCAATGGCATCTGTAGTTTCTGCAGACAATTCGAATTTTTCTACAAATTCCCTCATCTTTTCTACACCCCGCTCTTCATGACCCTTATGCCCACCAAACAAATACCCCGTATCATGAAACCAGGCAGCTAAATATATTATAAGCATATCCTTCTCGCTTAACTGGTAATGGCCGGCTATTTCATTTGCCCTGTTTACTACTGATTTTGTATGATTAAGGTTATGAAAAATCAAGTTTAAAGGCTGCTTATCCTCAAATAAACCTGTTACATACTGTTCCGTTTTTTTATAAATATTCTGATGTTGCATAACTTCTTAAAAAGTAAGGTTGAATTTTGTTCCGAGGGTAAAATTAAAAAGTTTGTCCTCATTTGAAATACCAACACTGGCTGAAAGCATGACTACCCCAAAAGGTACAAAGTATAATCCACCGCCAACGGAATTATGCCATTTTTGAGATGATTCATTAACCATCCACACCCGGCCCATATCGTAAAAGGCCAGAAGCCCTACGTCTCCGGGAAGAATGTATGATTTTGATTTAAACAATTTAAACCTACCTTCTGCACTTCCATAAGCCATGCTGCTGCCACTAAACCGATTCTTTCTGAAACCACGCACATAATTATTTGCACCAAGTGATAATGCCTGAAAGTATTCAAAGTTTTTTGAGAAAATATGCCCTCCGCCAAATCTCAATACTGCAGTTACCTTACTGATGTCACTTACTGTAGCATAAATAACCATATCAGTAGTTAGTTTATTCAAATCTTTACTGTTACTATTTATGCCTTTTAAGGAAGAAAATTCATTAAACCATGTAATCCCTCTTGTTGGAAAGTTTTCGTTATTGATATAGCTTATATCAAGCTTTACTTTAACACCCAGGTATTCTTTTGGACTAAAGATGGATGTAGAATCGCTTCCAATAATTGTTGGCTTTTCCAGGATACGATTGACGTTATTTTCATAATCATTCCAATACCTGTAATAAGTAGGCCCAATGGAAAGTTGAAAAATATCGTTGTAGCGTTTTCTTAAAAGCACATCACCTGTCACATACTTATTACGAACCCTATAATAAGAAATGTTTTTAGATTTATCATAAACGGTACTGTTTCCAAAGCCAAAGAAATTATTTAAGGTAGGATTTACCAGTTCTCCTTTTAAAATGATATCATTTTTAAAAAGAACCTGGTTGAAAATACCTTCATACTTAAATTGATAGGCCCCCTTATTGGGTGCAAAAAGGGAAATAAATTTTTGGTTTGTTGAGTAAGGATCCTTTCTAAATCCATAAGTGCGGGAAGCAAAGCCAGCGCCTATCAATAATCCGTCTTCAGCATTCACACCCAGGTTGATTTGTGGAAAAATAAATTCATTGTATTGGAATCCTGTTGTTTTAAATTCCAGTATTTGGGGATCAGTAGAGAACTCCCTGTTGGTACGCCTTAAATTCTGTAGTTCATTTGCCTCCTGCTTAAGATCATAAACAAAATTTTTCACATTGCCCCTAAGATCGAAAGTATCTGCTCCTTTGCCCCCAATGATCCTTAGCCTTATTCTACTTGATACATCCGGGTCAATGGAAAATTTATCTGCACCATTCAAACCGAATAGCCTCAGCTCTTTAGTTTCAGGAAAACTAAAACTACGGCTATACATTACTGAGACTGAATCATTGGATTCATCCTTTTTGTAAACTGTAAGTTTTAGATTTTTATTATCCTGTGTCAGGCGGAACAACTCATTCTCATTACTACCAAATACTGTAACTTCTTTGGCTAAGAACTTATAGTATTTCATTGCTTCTCTGGTTAACTCATTCCTGCGACTTATAAGTCTCGCCACTGTTTTGGCTGAATCAAGCTGCTTTATTTCAGCAGGATATTTAGAGGCAGCATTTTTTATAACATCGTCTGTAAGCCTGGCTTGAAATGTATCAGCAATTGCCTGCCACTTATTTTTATCAAGGTTATTCATGAAAGTTCTGTCAAAATCACGTGCAACAAAATTCAGCCCGTTAATACCGTTAAAATGCTTTTTAAATCCCTGAAGGAAGGGCATTATTCGATTAGATAAATATTTTACCAGTAATCCATCAGAATAAAAAAAGGCCTGGTCACGATCTTTAGGAATTGGCGAATACAGCTTTCCCTTTCCTGTGTCAAGTGTTTGCCATTTCCATTGATCAGCATGCCGGTCAAAATCTGCAATCAGCATATCAAGCAACCTGGCTTTCAAAACTGCCGGCTGGTCTATCCGGTGATCATTGTCTTCATATAATTTATTCAAAACTTTGCTGGTGCTTTTTGTCTTCTCGGGGTCTTGTACCGGCTCCCTGTCTTCCAGCATTACCACTGAATTGGCTATCATGGGCCTGTAATAGCCAAGAGCAGGGTCATCCGGCAGGAAATAATATTTAGGCGGCGCTGCAACAATACCTAAAGCTTTTGCAAGAGATGCAACGACTAACGGCGCATAAGGATTACTTGCCGAAATCATATCCTGCACAAGTGATTGTGCAAGGGTGCCACGTAAGTTGGGAGGTAAAGCCTTTTCCGGGTCTTTATCCACCGTTCTCAGCGTCCACTCTTTTCCGCTCTTATCTTTTATTTTTAATGATTTGGTTTGTTTACCGCCACCCATTCCTACAATGGTAAAGCCACCCATTTCTTTACTTATATTAAATACTTTAAACGCCACCGGGGTGCTCCATTCCATGCGGTAATTTTTACCAAGGAATGCCTGGGTAAAACCAGTATAATGTTTGTAATTATCACTTGCGGAAATAACAACACTATCTTTAAATGCATATTCCACTTTACGTAGACTATCTTTTTTTATTTCCTGTCCATGGCCCTTTGAAAAATCAAGTATATGTGCAGTAAAGGCTTCCTTTACAGAATCTAAATTCACGGTATAGAATTTAACCTGTACATTTTTGTTTTTCGAAATTTCAAGTGTTGCAAAACCCGTTGAACTTGCAGCAAAGAGTGTATTTCGGCTTTTTGATACCCTTGACGTTTTACAACCGCCTCCGCTTACAATAAAATTATAACCGCTGTCCTGTATCATTTGTAAGGTATGCTCATGGCCTGCTGCAAAAATTACATTAGGATGACCTTTTACTTTCGCCTCTATTTCATGAATCATTGTTTGATACAAAGGATGCTTAAGGTCTTGAGCAGTACCAAAAACAGCACGGGTTAATGGGTATGCAGAACCAATTAATGGTAATGGAAAATAGAGACCTGGGATAGCATCAGTGAAAGGGAAAATATGTTGCTTTATCGTAAAAAAACCTCCATGAGGGCCATAACTTCTAAAAGGATGATGTGTTGCTAATATGACCAGCTTTTTATCATTCTTTACAAGAATATCTTCCAACTGGGTTAATACTTCTGTAGGCGTTTTATAAGGGCAGTCTGACTCTATACCGGGCTTATCATTTTCATGCAACCACCATTGACTGTCCATCATCACGAGTGTAATGTCATCAGTTATTTTTGCTTCTACCGGTCCAGGGCATCCATCACGTGGATACATTTTTACGTAATTATTACTTAACAGGTCAATATAAGACTGTACCCTTATAACTGACTCATATCCATTTTTGCCTCCATTGGCCCAATCATGATTGCCAGGAACAAAATAGACCTGGCTCTTTATATCGCCTGTAATGTGTATCTGTGAATCCAGCGGAGCCTTTGCTATGTCATATGTTGGTAAAGCATTATCAGGCAACCCGGTTTTATATAAATTATCGCCAAGGAAAACGATGGTAGTTTTATTACCGATTGGAATATTTTTTCTTACCGCATTTACAACAGGATGATGACCATTGGTCAGCTCTCCTGCATCACCCACTAAAACAATAATAGATTGCAAGCTATCCGCCGCAACATTTTGAGCATGCAAATGATTGTAACAAATAATAAGTACTGCAACTACAATAAGTCTTTTCATTTACCGGTTTTCTTTTTTTTATTTTTCATCAGGAGTAATGTGCCAAAACCATCAGATGCATATTCATTGGAAATGATGAGGTCACCTTCCGGTGTGAAGGCAATACCTTCAGGTTGTTTGTAGAGTACTGGATCTAACTTGTATAACTCCTTAAAAGTTCCATCAGGTGCAAAAATAGCAATCAGTTTCTGGATAGAAGACACGAGGTAGAAATCGCCGTTTACAGGATTGATAGCGCCCGCTGACGGTTTTAAATGTTTATCAACGCCAAGTTTTTCCAATACGGATTGCACATTCAATACTTTGTACATATTATAGGTACCCAAAGAATCTTTGTTGTATGTGTATGAAATTCTACTGATAGATTTTTTATCATCCTGGTCGCAGCTCTTGCACATCATCACCAGTAAATTTGAATCCGGCAACTTATAAAGGGTTTCAAATTCTGTAACATTTTTTTTCTCGTCGGAGAAGTTTGTTTTGATGGCTTGTAAACTGTCATTTCTAAAATTTATTGTTTCAATGTCACCATTACTCACCAATACATAAAATGTACTATCAACTAAAACAATATCTTCAAAATCTCTTTTTTTATCAAACTTCCATTGTCTGAATGCATGTGGGTTCTTTAAAGGAATTTTAAACAGCACGCCGTCTTCATCAATAATAGCAAAAACACTGGTGTCTTTAGGATAATATGCTATGCCGGAAATTTCATCAAGTTCCGTTGGCAACTCAAGTACTTTAGGATGGGAAAAAT
>JBDSYV010000257.1:0-23092 GCA_040110925.1 Ferruginibacter sp.
AACAGCGGAATATAAATTTTTATCAGGGAATAAAAAACGGGCTCCATATCTGGTAGCCCGCTTTTTATTATCCATTGTTTAGTATCAATTGTAAATTATCAATTAGCAATCCATTTATTATTCTCAAAATTCATATCAGGGAATTCTTTTTGTTCATCAATAGTTACTGATTTCAATTCTTCTTTAGTTGGAAGTTTTACTTTAAATACTGCAGTGTTATTCCATATCTCCACAGGCAATTGTAGATTCCCCTTCATACCTGATTTGGTTTCATAACTTAATAAAACAGGCATCGCCATTTTATCATAATTAGTAAGTGTTACAATGGCACCATTGGCAGGCATATTTCTTTCATAAGTTACAGCTGTGATCGCCTGGTCAAGTTTATAATTTTCTACAAACCATCCTTTCCAGAACCAGGTAAGATCCTCACCTGAAACATTATCCATTGTACGAAAAAAATCCCATGGTGTAGGATGCTTGTAAGCCCAGCGATTGATATACTCCTTAAAGGCATAATCAAACCTATCGGGACCGAGAATATTATTGCGTAACATTTCAAGGCCATAACCTGGTTTAAAATATAATGCTGCGCCGATATTGGCTTCCCTCAAGGCATCTGGCGTATTCATAATACCCTCGCTCCGTGAGTTAAACAGGTAACCAGCTCGGTCTCCATTGCTCCTGTCTCTTGGTTTGTATTCTCCATTATTAAAATCATTTGCTGCCAAAGTATTAATAAAAGTATTGAAGCCTTCATCCATCCACCCATATTTACGTTCATTACTGCCCACGATCATGGGAAACCATGTATGTCCGAATTCATGATCTGTTACACCAAATAATCCACTATTTTTTGCAGCAAAACCGCAGAATACAATTCCGGGATATTCCATTCCACTAATATTAGACGCCACATTTGTGGCCACCGGGTAAGGATATTCAAACCAGCGCTTGCTGTAATTTTCAATGCTGCCTTTTGTATATTCGGTTGCTCTTCCCCATGCAGTTTCACTTTTACTTTCTGCTGGGTAAACAGATTGTGCTAGTGCCTTTTTGCCTGACGGTAAATTTATCCTGGCCGCATCCCAGATGAAGGCTTTTGAAGATGCCCATGAAACATCTCTTGAATTAAACATTTTGAATTTCCAAGTTTTTTGGCCCGCTTTTGAATTGGCTGCTTCATCTGTTACTTCTTTTTCTGTTCTTATCATCACCGTTTTGTCACTTGCTTTTGCCTGTGCCATTCTTTTTTGTTGCTCTGCACTAAGTACTTCAGTTGCATTCACTAGTTCGCCACTGGCTACTACTATATGGCTTGCAGGTGCTGTAATGCTGAAATCAAAATCGCCATACTCAAGGTAAAACTCACTCGGCCCCAGGTAAGGGTAACTATTCCATCCAATTACATCATCAAACACACACATGCGTGGGTACCATTGGGCAACGGCATAAATATTCCCGTTGTCGGTTTTTAATATGCCTGTGCGATCTGCACCGTATTGTGGTAAGGTGAATGAATAATCTATTTTAAATTTCAATACGTCGCCACCTGGCTTAATTGACTTTGGCAACCGTATCTGCATACGGGTATCGTTTATAATGTAGTTAGCATTACTATTGTCTGTCAATATCTTTACATTTGAAATTTTAAATCCTCCATCAAAATCAGAAGATGCATCACCATATCGGCTTCGCTGACCAACTGGCATACGGGCTTGACCTCGGCTACCTTTAGTAAAAAGATTCTGGTCTAAATACAACCATAAAAAATTAAGGGCATGAGGACTGTTATTTTTATAAGTAATGGTTACAGATCCGCCAATCTCATTCGTATTATCATTCAGGGTTACATCAATTTTATAATCAACTTTGTTTTGCCAGTAACCAACATTGGGCTCACCCGTTGCTGCCCTGCTGATCGTTCCACTTGTTGTATAAAAGAGCGGGGAAAATAAATCATGTGGATCATAAACCGATTTTGTCGTTGTTACCTCGGTTTGTGCAAATAGATTAAAACTAATAGTGAGGGTTACCAGTAGTAACCAGGTTTTGTTCTTCATAGTTTTGTTTTTTAGGTTTTTATTTTTCCCAGGTTTTTATAAGATTCAGAGCCTCTGCTTTTATTCGTGGATCATCTTCTGTTTGTATGTTTAATTTTACAAGGTACTTTAGTTGTACTATAGCCTTTTGCCTTTCATCATTTTTTTTATAGGCTTTTGCCAGTTCAAGATAATTAAGCATAAAATTGGGTCTTATGGCATTGGCTTCTTCATAAGCTAAAATCGCCTTTTTAAAAGATGCGTCTGGTAACCCGCCATACATAACTTTTATGGCAGCTTTTTCCACAAAGTTCAAATTACTTACCTCATAATTCCATTTGCCAAGCACATGCCAGGCTTTAAAATTTTGGGGATTTATTTTAAGTGCTTTATCAGCATACCGGCGAATATCTTTTACAGCAGAGATTTTTTCATTGCCGGATTTAACAAGTACTGTTCTGCCAATGGCCATGGCTAATGCAACGTTTGCTTCATCATTCTCAGGATTTATTGCCAAAGCTTTTTTTCCATATAATACCGCAGCATTATAATAGGCATCCCTGTTTTTGGTATTGGCTTCCCGGTTACCAATGCGGCTGCAGAGTTCACTGCATTTGTTTAATACAAATATGTTCTGTGGAGAAAGATTTAATGCTTCTTTAAATTTGATGAAAGCAGCTTTTTCATCGGGAACTAATTCTAAACGTTCCGCATCTTTGATAATAACATTTACATCCTGTGCTAGGGTATCAAAATTTAGCCCTGAACAAATTACGAGTACGAAAATCCACTTCATAGTTAATAAGATTTGCTAACAGACACACCAACGTTTCCTGTAAAATTAGCAATCGGTGGTTGCAACTTATTTATCCTTATGTTAATTGTATGAATGCGATTGTCATAATTGTGTATATCATCTGCCATATGGCCGGCAAGTTTTTCCAGTAAAGCTGCAGGCCTTTGCATATGTGCCTGTACAATTTTATAAACTTCAGAATAATCTACTGTATCGGATAACTTTTCTATCACTGATTCTACGGCAAAGCCAAGGTCAATATTAACCTCAAAATGAGTACCTGTTATACGCTCCTCATCATGCATACCATGATGTGAAAAAAACATTAATTTATCTAGATGAATGCTGTACATTTTAATGAAATCCTTTTTCGCTTAAGTATCTTTCTGCATCAAGCGCAGCCATACAACCAGTGCCTGCAGCTGTTACTGCCTGCCTGTATATTTTATCCTGAACATCTCCGCTGGCAAACACACCTTCTATATTTGTTTTGCTTGTTCCAGGAATAGTTTTAATATAACCAGCTTCATCCATATCAAGCCAACCTTTAAAAATACTGCTATTTGGTTCGTGACCAATAGCAACAAAAAAAGCACTTACAGGTATTTCAGTTTTTTCTTCCGTTTGATTATTATGAATTCTAACTGCATTCACTTTGGTATCTCCCAACACTTCATCCGTTTGGCTGTTCCAGTATATTTTTATGTTGGGTGTATCTAAAACACGTTGTTGCATTATTTTACTTGCACGCATTTCATCTCTGCGAACAATCATGTGAACTGTAGTGCAGAGTTTTGAAAGGTATAAAGCTTCCTCTGCAGCCGTATCCCCAGCTCCTACAATTGCCACTTCTTTTCCTTTAAAGAAAAATCCGTCACATACAGCGCATGCACTCACCCCGTAACCATTTAGGCGCTGTTCACTTGGTAAGCCAAGCCATTTTGCGGATGCGCCAGTGCTTATGATAACACTGTCAGCTTCAACCCATTTTTCCTCGTCAATTTCTACTTTTAAGGGATGCGTAGAAAAATCAACATTTGTTGCTGTGCCATATCTTATATCTGCACCCATTCTTGCAGCTTGTTTTTCAAAATGAATCATCATTTCCGGTCCCTGTATTCCATCCGGGTAGCCAGGATAATTTTCTACTTCTGTGGTAATAGTTAATTGCCCGCCTGGCTGTATTCCCTGGTACATGAGAGGCTTTAAATTTGCTCTTGAAGCATAAATTGCTGCGGTATATCCTGCTGGTCCGGATCCAATAATTAAACAATGAACTTTTTCTGTGATTTTATTTTCCATTTTTCTTCCTTGATTTTCATTGCAAAAATACTTGAATAAAGTTTATATAAATGAGCATTTACCAAAAACGAAAAGGACAGCCATTGCGGGCCGCCCTAATCTGTATGAAGAAGAATATTTCTACTGCAACACTATTCTTTGCACACTGTTTTCTTTACTTGTTTTTACCTGTATAAAATAAATGCCTTTCGGGTATGGAGCAAGGTCAAGAGAAACAGTAGTATTAGTACCGGGGGAAAGTTTTATTTGTTTTAAAACAACACCTGACACATTACTAATATTAATTACACCCATTTCTTTTACCATGTCATTGGTTAACTCAACCGTTACCAAATCCTTGGTTGGGTTAGGATAGTACTTTACTATTCCCGCATTTGAATCATCAAAATTTACAACCTTCGAAGGTGTGTAATTAAACCTCGAATCAAGGTCAACTTGTTTCAATCTATAATAATTTAATCCGTTCATCGGTTGCCTATCAGTAAATGTATATGCGACGGGCGTATTTGAATTACCAGCAGCCTGTACTGTCGCTATCGTGGTGTAAAAAATAGCATCAGAGCTACGCTGAATTTCAAAAAATGAAGAATTAATTTCCTGTGTAGTTTTCCAGGATAATAAAACTGCTTTGTTTACTTGTTTCTGTATATTGAAATATAATAAAGTAACAGGTAACGGTCCTACCGGCCGATAGATAGATGACCAACCATCACCCTGTCCGCCAAAGAAAATATTATTGGCAGCAGATATATTGAATTGTTTACTCCAGCCATCACCTATGCTACCTAAAAATATATTATTTGAAACAGAAACATTTGCTGAACGAGTCCATCCATCTCCTACACCACCTGCAAAAATACTGTTTGCTGAAACCAGGTTTTTAGTATTAGCCCAGCCATCTCCTATCCCTCCCTGGAATATATTATTGGATAAAGCAACATTATTAGCTTTTGTAAATCCATCTCCAGTACTCCCTGCAAAAATTGAATTTGAAATGCTTGAATTTTTATCCTTTGTAAACCCATCACCAGTACTGCCATTAAAAATAGCATTGTTGGGTGGTTGAGCCAGTGCACATATACAGGTATACAGGCTTGTAACAAGTATAATTAAATGTCTCTTCATTTTATTTAATTTAAAGTAATGAAAAGATTTATTCTCCTGTTCGTACACCTCTTCCACCTATAGCAGCAGATCCTACAGGATATTGTCCATAAGACCTATCACTCACCTGCAAAGTCTGCGATATATTAGAATAATACCCACCCCTTGTAGTAATTGACTGATCATTCGTAATTGAGGGCCAGTTGCTGGTATTTGCATCAGCAGCAGCGGTAAGGATACCATCACCATTTAACCCGGTGAAAGTTCTGCCGGCAGCGTTACCTGCAAATACTACCATTTCATTGGCATTACCACTCATCTCCATGATACCATAAAAAGTGGCTCCACTTGTAGTACGAGTACTGGAAGCTGTTGCTAATGCACCACAGCGCATAGCTGCACCCGGTCCTCCTATATAATTCGCATTTCCGGTAGCCCAGGTTTCATTCGCTGCTCCAAGGTTTGAAGGCGTAGCAATTGCGGATATAGTAGTATTTCCCCAGGCAAATTCTAAAGGAGATGGTGTGTTATTGCCACCTCGGCAAGCTTTTTCATATTCCAGTTCTGTCATAGGCCGCATAGCAGCCCAATCTAACCAAGCCAATATATCTTGCCCGGATAATACAAAAGCAGCACGCTCTGGGAAAGTTACTACCATATTTGGAACATTTCCTGTAGCAGAAACGTTGTTCCGAAGGTTAGCATTTGCTTGTGTAAGGGTATTTAGAAAATCCGTGTATTGTTGCCGGCTAAATTCGTACTTCATTGTCCAGAAAGCATTATATCCCTTAGGAAACGCTGTGGGAATTGTACCACTTGCCAGGAAACTTGCAGCAGCAAATAAATTTCCAGCTGCATTGCCACAAGTTATCGCAGCTTCGCTGGTCACTGGAAACCAGGTATCAACGGCACCATCCCGAAACTTACTTACTTCAGCGGAAGCATTGCCAAGGTTAAATGGGCCCTGCGGTACATAAACCATTTCTACTGCATAAACCTGTACTTCCACATTCTCATTGTCCAATACGCCATCAGCACCATAATTCCATCTTAACTGGGCTGCGGAATAAGAAACATCACCAATTCCGTTACTACTCCTATAAATCCATGCTCCTTTACCATCAGTGGAAGGTTGCAAAATACTTCCTGTAGGTGCGGTTTGGCCTGTAAGATTTAAAGTAGCGTGAAGCCATACAGAAGTACTTTGCTTCCTGTATTTTACAAAAAGCCAACAGCCATCATAGTTACTTTCGTTGGTACTTGTGCGCCAACTATTTTTCCAGTTTATATCAAATTGTACGTTTACGAAATGTGTACTTAGCGCTCCTCCTGTAGTTTGTCCGGTTAGAGAAACAGTACTTACCAAAACGTCGTTAGCATATGTAAACGACACCATTTGAAGAATGACAATAAGGGAAAGTAATTTTTTGTTCATAAATAATGTTTTTGATTTTTTATGGAACAAACTTAACTGTATACTGTAAACGCTGAGCTACCCACTTGAGGGTATTTTTAAAATAAAAAAGCCTCGTTTTTTAAAACGGGGCTTTTTGCAATAAAAATATATTTTTTTTATCCAAGATAAGCTTTCAACGCACCGCTGTACCTGGCTTTTTGCAAGCGTTTGATGGCTCTTTCCTTTATCTGGCGAATGCGTTCTTTAGTCAAATCGTATTTTTGGCCAATCTGCTCAATGGTGACACCGTTCTCTCCATCAAGACCAAAATATGCATTTACGATCTCAGCTTCTCTTGGGCTAAGAGATTTAAGCACACGACGTATTTCATTTTTCAATGAGTCGTGCATGACATCTTCATCCGTTTCCGCACCACCTTTCAGCAAATCACCCATGGCCACATCCTCTGCCTCGTGCACGGGTGCATCAAGTGAAGTATGCCTGGTATTACTCTGGAAAATATTGTTGATTTCAGTTTCGCTCATTTCCAGTAACTCAGCAAGTTCTTCTGTTGATGGTTCACGTTCATGCTCCTGTTCGAAAGCCATGTAGGCTTTGTTGGCTTTATTATATGTGCCAATTTTATTTTGTGGCAAACGTACCAGCCTACCCTGCTCAGCCAAAGCCTGCAGTATAGATTGGCGGATCCACCATACCGCATATGAAATGAACTTAAATCCTTTGGTTTCATCAAAACGCTGGGCAGCTTTTATAAGGCCCAGGTTTCCTTCATTAATTAAATCACTTAAAGAAAGCCCCTGATGCTGGTATTGTTTTGCCACAGAAACTACGAAACGAAGGTTGGCTTGAACCAGTTTATCTAAAGCCCGCTGGTCGCCCATTTTGATTTTTTGCGCCAAAATAGTTTCCTCTTCGGGCGTAATCATTGAAATCTTCGAAATTTCCTGCAGATATTTCTCAACCGCTTGTGAATCCCGGTTGGTAATCTGTGTTGCGATCTTAAGTTGCCTCATTGTAATGTATTAGTTATAAATGTATAACGCTTGTTAGACAATTTTTGTTGGAAAAACGATGCAAAGAAGGGTTTGAGCTGGAATTCCTCTAAAAATGTGTGCAAAAGTACGTTGCAATTTTTGTTTTTCATAATGATAACAGAAAAATGGAATAAATGGTGTATAAATACCCGTTATTTTTGAACCATTTTAACATAAACATGATTAATACTAACAAATACTGTTCCCGGATATAGTAATACATCATAATTTGATATATCAATTGTTACATTTGCCTAATGATAACCGACTTACGTTCAGATACTTTTACAAAACCCTCGGCAGGAATGCTTACTGCCATGATGAGTGCGGAGGTGGGAGATGATGTTTTTGGGGAAGATCCTACCGTTAATGCCCTTGAAAACTACACAGCCACCCTATTTGGCATGGAGGCGGCGCTTTTTTGCCCAAGTGGCACAATGACCAATCAAATTGCAATAAAATGCCACACACAACCAGGAGATGAGGTTATTTGTGATAAAACCAGCCACGTCTACATTTATGAGGGCGGAGGAATAGCTTTTAATAGTGGTTGCCAGGTGAAGCCCATTGATGGAAGCAGGGGAATGATTTGTGATGCGGATGTAATTGCTGCCATAAATCCTGATGATGTGCATAAAACCAGAACCAGGCTTGTATGCCTTGAAAACACGGCTAATCGTGGTGGTGGAAGTTGCTACAATTTTGCTGATATAGAGGAAATTAAACAGGTTTGCCGTAATAACAACTTGATGTTGCACCTGGATGGCGCAAGATTGTGGAATGCTATGGTTAAGTGTGGTGAAACGGCCGTTCAACATGGGAAAGTATTCGATAGCATATCAGTTTGCCTCAGCAAAGGTCTAGGTGCCCCGGTCGGCAGTTTATTATTAGGCTCAAACGATTTTATTAAACAGGCAAGGAGAATCAGGAAAGTGTTTGGCGGAGGTATGCGGCAGTCAGGATACCTGGCAGCAGCAGGACTATATGCTTTGAACTACAATATCGAGCGACTGCAAATTGACCACAAGCATGCAAAACTGGTAGCAGAAGCCCTAATGAAAAAGAATTTTGTAGGCAAAATTCTTCCTGTAGAGACTAATATCATCATATTTGAAGTGATTGGGGACTATAATCCTGCTTCATTCAGCAATAGACTACGGGGTGAAGACATTTTGTGCATTGCTATTTCCAAAACACAAGTAAGAATGGTTTTTCACCTGGATGTTACTGAAAGTATGGTGAGCCACCTAATAGATTTGATTGAAATTTTATAGTGAATCTAACCCGGCATTTTTTTTAGAAACGTATTCATACTGCAAAACTCCCCTTCTTGCTTTAAATCTTTTATAAATTCCTTTAAGCGTTCTTGTAATTTGGGGCCAGACCGCCGTTTTAAATAAGCAGGTAATTTAAATTGGCTTATATCGGTAAATTCCCATGGATGAAAATACAGTGACAGGTAGCCATCCTTCCTTAATGTTTGCAAGGCTAGCATCTTATAAACTGGATATGGTAAATTTTTAAAGGACAACCAGAATAAAGGCAACCTGAAATTAGGCGTTACTGAACATGGCACTCTTATGAAATCTTCTTGTGAATAAACAGTCCTTGGCAAATGCCTTAAATTATATCTGCCAGGAATATATGTAGGATTTATAGATGCATCATAACTATAACCTGCATCTTTTATCCATTGCAATTCTATGGGTTTCAACCTGGGCATCCGGAATCCCTCTACCCTTGTTCCGGTTATTTCTTCCAGTGTCAACCGAGAATTGAGTAAATCTTCTTTTTTAAATCCGGTATGATAAAAGCTATGAGAAGCAATCTCGTGTTTTTCGGATAATCTTTTAATATCTGCCGGAAATTGCAGAGCAAAATTTGCGGTAGTAAATAAAGTGGCTTCAATATTGGCTTCCAGCAGTATTTTTTCAACGATATCTGTTCCGGATTTACCGATGTTAAATTGCTCACTCGTCTCAATCGGTAATTTAAATTCCAGGGGAAGGTCAAATTCTTCTACATCAAACGTAAGCAGTATTTTATTTTGAGGTTTCATCTGCGGGTGCAAAATACAAATGGTTTAATTTGATTTTTAGAAATTGTTTTTTAAATACCTGCCAGCAAATGATAAACCATAGAATTATTGATGGTAAGGCTTTTAACGCATAAGGTCTTGCAATATAAACCCTGAACCATGGTGTAAAGACATCAGAATAGGAAAAAGTGGTAAAAACTAAAGCAGATATAAAAAAAATATTTGTTGCTTTCGATGGAGGTTGTAGAAAATACCATAAGCAAAGTGCCGGCACTGCAATGATATAAGTTACAGCTTCGGAGCCTGAACTGAATATAACAACGGATAACAACACTGAACAAAGTATATACAGCCTGTACGATAAGAGTTTATAATACTTGAGGTGTATGTATTGGCTAAAAAATAAAATAAAACAGGGGATTAATACAACCAGGTCTGGTAATGAAGGTATTTTCCCAATCCTTCTTATCATACCCATCAGGCTGATATCTTGTGCCAGGTTACCTGTAGTCAAATCAATATTTTTGGCTGCCTTTTTTGTAAGAGCCAAGTACCAGTCCTGGTAAGACTGTATAAGGAATTGCCATGTAGTGATCAAGAGTGGCAATAGAAAAAACACAACCGCCCAAATGATTGCCCACAGCATAAACCTTAGTTTGTTTTTACTGAAAAAGAAAAAAGCAAGCCCTGCAATGCCATAGATCTTTATGAACGTAGCCAAAAGGATGAAAAATAAAGCATGAGCATCTTTGCCTTTCTGAATAAAACTAAAGCCAAGGAGAAGACAGGCTGCGATCAATGGATTTACCTGGAACCATGAAGCATTGTTCATCATTTCATTACTGCATAAAAGGATAATGGCAAAAGTAAATTTTGTCTTAACCGGCAGTTGCCTTATGGCATAAAACAAAATGGCTGCATTAAAAAATACCCATAGCGCAGAACCCAGCCAAACGGGCAGAATAGCAAATGGCGCAATTAATATACTGAAAACAGGGCCGTATAAATTTACATCTCCATACTGTTCCGGATAAATATCATAAAGGTTTTGCTGCGCCAGGGTATGAAAATACACATGCCGGAAAATATGGAAATTGTTGATGCCGGAATGGTGAAATTGTGAAAGAATAACAGCAACACTTACAAGGCCAAACCAAAGCAGGATGGCGTATCGTGGATCATAAAGAATACTTTGAACCCTGTTTTTCAAGGCAAAACTATTGGCCATACATCCAGGTGAGTTTATACTTCAGCTACCATTTAATCCTTAATTTATATTAGTCCATGATCTGTTTTCAAACAATTCCTTTCTTGAATGATCAATTTCATACATCCTATCCACATTTGTTTCAGAGATAATATAATGAGGTCGTTTTTTACCTTGCATAAATGACTTGCCAAGGTAGATTCCAAGTATGCCAAGTATCATTAAGTTTAACCCCCCGAAAAAAGCAATGGTTACAATTACCGATGCCCAGCCGGAAATAGCCACACCGTAAATTTTGCTAACTATTGCGTAAGGTATGAACAGCATAGATACCATTGAGAAGAAAAAACCCAAATAGATGGCAATATTCAATGGCTTTGTGCTAAAAGAGGTAATACCATTTAATGCGAGTTTTACCAGGGATTTCATTTTGTAGCTACTATCACCTGTATGCCTGCCCTCTGCTATATAAGGAATACCCTTTTGAGCAAAACCTACCCAATGGACCATTCCTCTTACGAAGGGATGATCTTCCTGCATTGAGTTGATTGCATCTACAACTTTACGGTCCATAATTCGGAAATCTGAAACACCTTCCTGCATTTTAATGTCCGATAAGGCATTTATAACCTTATAAAACATACTTGAAAAAAACTGCGATTTGAATCCGGAATGTTCATTTTTCTTTTCCCGGTAACAATAAACCATTTCGTAACCACTCTCCCACTCTAGAAGAAGCTGTTTCATGAGAGAAGGTGGATGTTGCATATCCGCATCTATAGTAATTACAGCATCTCCCATACTATTTGAAAATCCTGCAATTAAGGCATTATCCTTACCGAAATTTCTTGAAAAACTTATATAGGCTACATTCTTGTATTCTGTACACAACTTTCGAATTTGTAATAGTGATAAATCAGAACTGCCATCATCAATAAAAATCTGCTCATGAGAGTATTGGGGCATCTCAAGAAAAAAATCATGAATGGCTTTATGAATAGTATGAATATTGCCTGCTTCATTATAAACGGGAATGAGCACACTTATCTTCTTTTGCATGGCAAGGTTTTTATTACAATCTCAAAGCAAGCGTTTTATTCTTAAGTCGATTGTAGAAAGAACTATGATTAACAATTGGTTTATTTGTTTGATATATAACTTTTACCTTCGCAAAATACATATTTTTAACCTATGCTTTTAAAAATTAATCCAACAGAAACCAATGCCTGGAAGGCTTTGGAACAGCATTATGAAGAAATGCATTCAGTAGAAATAAAGCAATTGTTCCAGGAAGATGAAAACAGGTTCAGCAAATTTTCACTTGTTATTGAAGACATTCTTTTTGATTATTCAAAAAACCATCTTTCAGGAACTACCAGAAACCTTTTGATTCAACTGGCAAATGAATGTGGATTAAAGGAAGGAATGGAGGCAATGTTTACCGGTGAAAAGATAAACAAAACTGAAAACCGGGCTGTTTTACATACCGCATTGAGAAACTTCACGGATGAGGCGCTTGAAGTTGATGGTAAAAACATAATGCCCGGAATCAGGGCAGTACAAAAGCAAATGAAATCATTTTGCAAAAATTTGCACAGTGGTGATTGGATAGGCTACACGGGTAAAAAAATCAGGTACATTGTAAATATTGGCATTGGTGGCAGTGACCTTGGCCCGGTGATGGTTACAGAAGCTCTTAAATCATATTGGCATGAGGGCATTCAGCCATTTTTTGTAAGCAATATAGACGGCACTCATCTTGCAGAAACCCTTAAGAATATTATTGCAGATGAAACGATTTTTTTAATTGCAAGTAAAACGTTCACAACGCAGGAAACGATGACCAATGCCCTCTCTGCAAAAGCATGGCTATTGAAAGCAGGTGCTACGCAGGAAGACGTGGCAAAACATTTCGTAGCACTAAGTACAAATAAAGAGGCTGTTACAGCCTTTGGCATTGATGAACAAAACATGTTCCCTTTCTGGGATTGGGTGGGCGGCCGATATAGTTTATGGAGTGCCATTGGCCTTTCTATTGCTGCCACAATTGGCTACGATAATTTTGAATCACTTTTGAAAGGAGCACATTCAGCAGATAATCATTTCAGGCATACCGCATTTCAAAATAATGTCCCGGTGATAATGGCCCTGGCAGGTATTTGGTATCGCAATTTTCATGGATGCAGTACAGAAGCTATACTTCCCTACGACCAGTATATGCATCGCTTTGCAGCTTATTTTCAGCAGGGAAATATGGAGAGCAATGGGAAGTATGTTGATAGAAACGGTAGCCCTGTTACCTACCAGACCGGACCGGTAATATGGGGAGAACCAGGCACTAACGGGCAGCATGCTTTTTACCAACTCATTCACCAGGGTACTCAAAAAGTCCCCTGCGATTTTATAGCACCAGCCATTTCACATAATCCAATGGGTGATCATCATGAAATATTGCTTAGTAATTTTTTTGCACAAACAGAAGCTTTAATGAATGGCCAGCAACATGAAAATCCTTACCGGGTTTTTAAAGGCAACCGCCCAACGAATTCATTTTTAATAAAGAAGATTACGCCCTATACTTTAGGACAATTGATAGCTTTTTATGAACACAAAATTTTTGTGCAAGGCGTTATCTGGGATATATACAGTTTTGACCAATGGGGTGTAGAACTGGGAAAACAATTAGCAGGTAAAATCTTACCTGAATTAAATAACGATGAGGAAATAAAAAGCCATGATAGCAGTACCAATGCGCTGATTAATGCATGGAAAGCCATGAAATAATCTATAGGATGGTGATGAAAATAATTAATATAACATTGCTCCTGCGAGCTGTATATCTTTTGGTAATACAAGCTTAAATGATTTTCCATCTGCCTTGCCACTTACAATAATATTTTTAAGAGAGGCTGCTATATCCTTTCCGGATACTGGCGAATAAGACACTTTCCATAAACAATTAGTTTTTGCTACTTTTATTTTCATGGGAAGGTTGGTAGTATAATTATTGCCTACGATTACAGGGTTTGCGGACTCTTCTTCTATTGTAAATTTATATTTATTACCCTGGCTGGTGATGGAATAAATATTAAGCGGTTGCCTTCCGGTAGTTTCAATGTATATAAAACGGCTGGTGATAAAATTATTGATAGGGTTACCATTTTCATCGGCTTGCAATGCACCGGGCACGGACACAGTAAAGAATGCATATGAATGTGGCACTGTTGCTAACCTTAATTGCGATATGCATGCAACAGGCATCCACAATAATAAAATGATAATAACAAAGTACTGCTTCATATTTTTAAAGATAGCGCAAGATGTGTGCAGGTTATTGCTGCATGCTGTTAAAAAAAACTTTTACTTAGTAACAACGGCTCTTAACCAGCCTTGCGGGTGGCAAGAGGATCTTGCGTCAAAAGGGTCATTTTTTTATTAAGTCTTAACTACTCCGATTTTCAAAATGTTATTTACAGGATAGGGTTTTACAAGGTTCGGGGCTTGCACAACTACTATGCGATAGAGGTTGTCAGTTAAGAAATAAACAGTTTCATTATCTTAAGCATGTACTTTGTATTTATTGGAAAGCTGTTTATCCTGGCGTTAACTTACGTAGCCGCACAGGTGGAAAGACCTGTGCAGTGAAAGCCGTACAATTTTAAAAAAAATGCTTCCGAAAACAAAACAGCTCCGGGGGCTATGCAATTATAATTAACTTTAAGTATACCAAAACCCATTAAGATCATGTATCATAAAGCCAAAAAACATGTTCATTCGTTATTGCATCCAGAGCTTGGTGTTACCAAATGGGTAAAACTGCTCAATGGGTTTATCATTATCCTTATTATATTAAACGTGGTTGCAGTAATGCTGGAAACGGTGCCTTCCATTTATCAGCCTTACAAATCCTTTTTCAGCATTTTCGACCTGTTGTCTGTTATCATTTTTACCATTGAATATGTTTTGCGGGTATGGAGCAGTAACCATGATCCCCGTTTTGCCCATAGCATTCATGGCCGCATTAAATACATGTTATCTCTTGGGGCTATAATAGATTTATTGGCTATTCTGCCTTTTTATGTTCATGTGTTTTCCGGACTGGACCTAAGGGTATTGCGGATGTTGAGATTATTAAGATTCTTAAGATTATTTCGACTTACCGCTTATATGAAATCTGCACGGCTGATTACCAATGTATTTAAAACCCGGGCCAATGACCTTAAGCTAAGCCTGGTACTTATACTTTTCCTGATTGTGATTGCTGCCAGCTTGCTTTATTTTGCAGAGCACCAGGCCCAACCTGAAGTTTTTTCCAGCATACCTGCTACTATATGGTGGGCGATTATTTCCGTTACCACAGTAGGTTATGGGGATATGATTCCCATAACCTTAACTGGTAAAATTATTACAAGCATCATATCTATGATGGGGCTGGCTATTTTAGCCTTACCAGCCGGTATTATCACTGCTGGATTTTTAGAGGAAGCCCGCAAGTTAAAAAAAGATAATGGCCATGTATGTCCGCATTGTGGAAATGTACATGAAATTAAGGAACCTAAAAGGGATTAGAAAACATTCTTAAAAGTAGTGAGCAACTTTGCATGAGGCCTCCACACTATGTAAGTCGGGGTTTTGGCCTCATACAGCCGACAAATTATTCATACTTCTGGCGTTGTTTAATTTATTACAGAATAATGGATAAATTTATAATCCTGGAACTTTACATAAGTTGATAACATCTCCCAAATAATCTTGTGAGTGAGCCGAGGGAAATGCGCCTAGGTAATGGGCAATCTCCCATGCGGGAGTCGTTGCTGGAATTAAATAAAAAACTCCCCCGCTAAGCGAGGGAGCCATATAATTAAGATAATCATTTACCATTTATCTACTTCTTCATCACTGCCATTATCTACAGGTTTAATAATTGTTTGTTCTTCTGGATCAATATGAGCAGCAGTTTCTTCTGGTTCTTTATCTACAACAGGTTCACTCATTACAGGTGGTTCTTCCGATGTTGGTGCCACATTGCTCCCTTCTGAATGATCACCTTCATATGGCGTATCATGGTTGAAGGCATCAAAATCAAAATCCGGCATCAGATCTGTTTTTACAAAGTCAACAGCTTCAGTAAGCCCCTTTAGAAATTTATTAAAATCTTCTTTGTATAAGAAGATCTTATGCCTGTCGTAACCGTCAGAATCAAAACGTTTCCGGCTTTCAGTGATAGTTAAATAAAAATCGTTACCACGGGTTTCTCTTACATCAAAAAAGTAAGTTCTGCGTTTCCCTGCTTTTATGCGTTTGCTGTAAACGCTTTCCATTTTTTTGTCGTTGTTTTCGTACGCCACTGTTGTTTTTTTAAATGTTTAAAAAGGATTATTTTTCGATGGGGCAAAGATAAACCTGTTTTTGAATTAGCAAAATATCGTTTGTCCCCGATTTTAGGTATAATAGGATTAATGTTGCTCTCTTTCCTGTTGTTGTTTATACATTCCCGCATAAATACCATTTGACCGCAATAACTCCTGGTGAGTTCCTGCTTCAGCTATTGCTCCATTATCAAGAACGATAATATTATCAAACCTGAACATAGAAAATATTCGGTGAGTAATAATGATGGCGGTTTTGCCTGCCAGGTATTCATATAAATTTTCAATAATCTCTTTTTCTGTTTTGGTATCCACGGCACTGAGGCAATCATCAAAAATGACCAGCTCGGGGTCTTTTATAAGCGCCCTCGTAATGGATATACGTTGTTTCTGACCGCCACTAAGGGTTACACCTCTCTCCCCTACAATCGTATCAAATCCATGTGGAAGTGTCATTATCTCACTATAAATACTAGCCTGTTTCGCAGCTTTTATCAATTCATCCTCCGTTGCCTGCTGGTTACCAAATTTTATATTATTTCTTATTGTATCACTGAATAGGAAAACATCCTGCGGCACGTAACTTACCTGGGAACGGAACTGTTGCAGCTTAAGTTTCTGAATAGGAATGCCATCATAACTCAATGACCCCTGCTGTGCATCATACATCCGCAGAAGCAATTGTGCAATGGTAGATTTTCCAGAACCCGTTTTTCCAACGATACCAATCTTCTGCCCTTTTTCAACTGACAATGAAAAATGTTTTATGGCATGTATGCCGGTATGAGGATAAATAAAATCAATATCCCTGAAAGAAATGTTACCGGCAATAGTATGATTAATAGCATGTGCATCTTCCTTAATGACAGGTGCAGTGAGTAAAAATTCATTGATACGCCGCTGAGAAGCTACCGCCCGTTGTGTCATGCTTGCTGTCCATCCTATTGCACTAACGGGGAAGGTGAGCATCTGAATATACATAACAAATTCTGCAATTTTTCCAACTGAAGCACCCTTTACGCCATTAGCCACATCAAGACCACCAACCATAATAGTTATTAAAGTACTGAGCCCAATAAGCAATGCCATGCTTGGAAAATAAATAGCCTCGGTTTTTGCAAGGCTCAATGCATTTACCCGGTAAGATTCACTATTGGCTTTGAAAAAATTATACATTGCATTTTCCTGCACAAAAGATTTTATTACCCTTATGCCCGAATAAGATTCCTGGGCATTACTGGTAAGGTCACTGAGTAATGCCTGTATTTTTTCACTCTTTCTGTTGATAATTGTATTTACAAAATAGATGGCGAGAGCAAGTACAGGCAGTGGACATAAAGCAACAATGGTCAGTTTTACATCTGAGCGTAGCATAAAAAAAATACTGAAGCCAATAACTGCTGCAAGGTTTATGAAATACATGACTGCCGGTCCCGTGTACATTCTCACACGACTTACATCTTCCGCAATGCGGTTCATAAGGTCGCCGGTGCTATGTGTTTTGTAAAACGTAGAATCCAATTGTTGGTAATGGTAAAATATTTCATTCTTTTGGTCAAACTCTACATGCCGGCTCATTACAATAATAGTTTGCCGCATCAGGAACATAAAAATTCCACTAATGATAGCTATTATAAGTAAAATTATGCCGGCAAATAATATTTTGGTTTTGAAAGGTTGTGCCTCAAACTGGCTAATTACCATGTTAACCAAAATATCATAATTACCATGCTGAATTAAAGAAGGCTCCTGGTGACGAATAGTATTTACAACTGTATTCACTACGTAACCCGTAAGCTGCGGTGCCAAAATTCTAAAATAGTTGGTAAGTATTACAAACAATATCCCAAGTAAAAAGAGCCAGCGGTATTTCCAGAAATATTTATTTAACGTAGATAATTGCGTCATCGAATTACAAAATTAATGGAGTGTCAGCATATTTACTTAGCCGGATTTCGGCACTAAGGATTTAAGTAGATGATGGAAAAATCCTGTTATGAGTTTATCCGTTTATTCGAACAATGCTCCCTGCGTTCCTGCTGCTTCCTCTTTTACTTCCCATTCCATCTCCACCGATTTACTAAAATCTACAAGCTTTGCCCCCACTGCCTTCCAGCCCATTACCTCAACCAGTTTTTCCACCTTAAATTTGGCTTTATTAATTGTGCTGCCCCGGCCAGATTGAACCTTTAGCACAGGAGCTGCTGCAGTAGTAATTGCTTCGAGCCGGTTATCTTTCCCTTCTTTTATAAATAAAAATTTATTGTGCAGGGTTGTAGTTTCTATTTTAAACCGCTTAATATTGAATTGCAATTTTTCATTATCAAGATAAACTGCAGTGATAATCTTTTCTGCCTCAAATTTTTCTATGAGTAAAATTTTATCGGGTTCAAAGCGCTGTGTAAGTTCCTGGTCCACTATTTCATAATTGCCATCTTCATAAATCACCAGCAAGCGGTCTTCTGCTTCAAACTTGCCCAGGTATTCTCCTTTCTCCTCCGTGTTTAACCTTCCGAATTTATTATCGAACCAGAGTTTCTTTGCATCCAGCGTACTCTTGCCAGCTTCTTTAAATTTCACAGATTTGATAGGATACTTGGTCACCTGGTTACCAATGCTTCCACGTCCTTTTATTTCCAGTTCTTCAAAATAAAATTCCAGTTCTTTCTTTTTAGCGCTGCAATTGGGGCTCAACACAATCTTTACTACTTCTGCTTCTCCATTTGCATTCACACTAAAATAATGTACCCGGCTTTTTTCCGAGCCCTTGCTGAGGTCGTATTCCTTATCCCTCGTAACGCCGGTTACATTAAATCGCTTGGCATAACTCACACCGCTTTTACCATCTACATAAATCATATTGTATGTGGTTCGCTCATCGCCTTTTTGAAAAACCGCTACATGCAAAATATCTTTTCCAATAAATGTTTTATCTGAAACTTTTACCACTTTCATTATGCCGCCTTTTGTAAAAGCAACGATATCATCCAGTTCAGAAACTTCTGTTATCAATTCATCTTTCTTCAATCCTGTGCCAATAAATCCATCCGCAAAATTTGCGTACAACTTAATATTGGCAATGGCCACTGTCTTGGCCTGTATTACATCAAACTGCTTTATTTCCGTTTTACGTTCACGGCCCTTGCCATATTTTTTTAGCAGGTTTTCATAATAAGCAACAGCAAAATCAGTGAGATGTTCAAGGTCATTCATCACCTGCTTTATTTCCGCCTCCAGTTTATTTATCTGGTCATTCAATTCATCTATATCAAGCCGGTAAATACGACGCACGGGTTTTTCAGTAAGCTTTACAATATCTTCATTGGTTATAGCTCTTCTCAATAATTTTTTGAAGGGAACAAATGCCTTATCAATGGCCACAATCACTTTATCCCAAGTCTCATGTTTCTTCTCCAGTTCTTTGTATATCTTTTCTTCAAAGAATATTTTTTCCAATGAAGTGTAGTGCCATTTCTCGTGCAGCTCCGCCAGTTTTATTTCCAGCTCACGCTTCAGTAAATCTTTTGTATTGTCAACAGAAATTTTCAGGAGTTCCTGCACTCCCATGAAAAGTGGCTTCTTGTTTACGATTACACAAGCATTGGGAGAAATGCCCACTTCACAATCGGTAAATGCATACAATGCATCAATAGTTATATCCGGCGAAATGCCTGTAGCAAGTTCAATGATTATCTCTACAACCGCCGCCGTATGATCCGTAACTTTTTTAATTTTTATTTTTCCTGAATCGTTTGCTTTTACAATCGTTTCAATCAGTTGCGATGTAGTAACACCAAATGGCACATTGCGTATCACCAAAGTTTTTTTATCCTGCTCTTCTATCACTGCTCTTACCCTTACCTTACCGCCTCTTTTACCTTCGTTGTAAAGGCTGGCATCCAGTGTGCCTCCCGTTTGAAAGTCGGGAAGTATTTCAAACTTTTTGCCACGTAAATATTTTATACTGGCATCAACTAGCTCGCAAAAATTATGAGGAAGTATTTTTGTAGCAAGTCCTACAGCAATGCCTTCTGCTCCCTGGGCAAGCAGTAATGGAAATTTTGCTGGCAGGGTTACCGGTTCGTTTTTGCGCCCGTCGTAACTCAGTTGCCAGTTAGTGGTTTTTGCATTGAATAAAACATCCAGTGCAAATTTGCTAAGCCTTGCTTCAATATACCTTGGTGCAGCAGCATCATCGCCGGTGCGTACATCTCCCCAGTTACCTTGTGTTTCTATCAATAAATCTTTTTGGCCGAGGTTTACAATCGCATCGCCAATGCTTGCATCGCCATGCGGATGGTATTGCATGCTTTGCCCAATAATGTTGGCTACTTTATTAAAGCGACCATCATCCATTTCCTTCATTGCATGCAGGATGCGGCGCTGCACTGGCTTTAGGCCATCTTCAATTGCCGGCACTGCTCGCTCCAGTATTACGTAACTGGCATAATCTAAAAACCAGGTTTTATATTGCCCACTTACTCCCGTATCGCTATGTGTGTATTCCTCTTTTATTTTTTTTGCCATGTAGTTGTATCAAGTATTTAGTAGCAAGTATTGAGTAGCTAGTACCAAGTAGCTAGTCTCAGAAAGCTTAAACCTCTGGAACCTCTTGAACTTCTTAAACCTATTGAACTTTTATTTTCACTTCAAACTCTTTCATATTCCCCACAATTCCCTGTACATCAAAAATATCCGCAGCAATCATTTGTTTCAATCGCCAGAGCAAGTATGCATCGCCTGTGGTTTCTTTTGCCTTGCTCAAAAACTGGTGAATAATTTTTGATGCCTTTTGCCAGTCAGGTGTTACAAATTTCTTTAACTCTGCATCATAAAAATCATAATCATCCTGCACGAGTTTTTTACCACCTTCCAGCAAGCGAACGCCTTTATCTTCTGTACTTAGTTTTATCCATTCATCCGGGTCCACTTCAAATTCGCTGGGCGTTATTTCCCTGGCAAGCTTTTTTGCTTTTAGAAATTCTTTCGCAGGAATTTCATGCAACCACTGCGGATAAAATATTGCGCCCTTATCGTTAAAGAAAGGAAGATTGTTCAGGTACAAAATAAATACCCTTCCCTGGAATTCTTTCATGTAATGCAACAGCCAGTAATAGCCACTTACATCATGTTTATTTTGTGCCGCCCATATCCATATTTGCTCATCTTCGTTCCTGCGCATGCTGCCTACCAGTTCTGCAGCAGTTTTGTAATCATCTATACTTTCATCATCCGTCTTTCCTTCATAATCGCCACCGGCAAGCACTTCTTTCCACCAGCTTTTCCGGGCATCTTTTCCTTCTCCAATATAAAGATCCTGTATTGGGCCCACTGCAAAATCATCTTTAACCTGGATCACTTCCCCTGACAAGCTCTCATCAAGCTCAATAGCTTTTTTCATCACTGCTACATCAGCCTCATTAAATACAATATGAATCATTCATTTATTTTTTCAGGTGCAACAATAAAAAATACAGCAGTAGTAAAAAAGTTTCTTACAAAGGGAATACTTTTTATCAAACTTAATTGTTCTCTTGGTTTCCAGCCAAATTTAAATTGATATACCGGGTTTATCAGCCAGTGTTTTTCTTTTAAAATAATATACCCTGTGCGCTTTACTATTTTCTTAAACCGCTCAATGGAAATCCCGGTTTGCTTTATTTCTACCAGGTCTTCATTGTATTGCTTATTTATTTTCATCAGGCCTTTAAACATTGGCCATGGAAGCAAATGCCACCATGGTGTTTTGGACAGCCATCCTTTTAGCACCTGCTGGTGTCCGCCATAAGGCATATACCAGGGCGGAAACGCAAAGAAAATAATTCCGCCCGGCCGGCCTTCAGTGGCAGGTTTTAAAAATCCTTTCATCCAGCCGATGAGTTTTTCCTGGTCGTGAATATGTTCAATCACATCTTTCAATACAATTATGTCGAATGCTGTGCCCAAATCTTTCTCTGCATCCACATCATAAATATTACTGCTGATGATACGGATTTTACCTTCACTGATTTCTGGTTGCAGCATTTCATTTGCTTTCTCCAGCCACAGCGGAAACATTTCTACTCCCGTGCATATACAACCCTTCTCACTGAATGCTCTTAACAACGAGCCTTGCCCACAGCCTATTTCAAGCATCTTCATACCTGGCTCAAGTTGTTTTACATTCTGTATAAAAGGTATTATCCATTGCCTGGCATTATCCAGTTGAATATCAAAATATCTTTTATAATCGGTATGAAACTCTAACACGAATTACACGAATTAATTTAATCTTTAATCATTAGTCTGCTGTCATCCATCAACTGTCAGCCATCACCTCTCCCTCCACCACATCCAACTCCACTTTCAGGTTTTCAATAATAAATTCCTGGCGCTGCGGTGTGTTCTTACCCATATAATATTCCAGCAGGTTTTGAATGTGCTCTCCCTGTTCTGTTATTACAGGTTGCAGTTTTATATCCGCATTTATAAACCGTGCAAATTCATCGGGACTGATTTCACCCAAACCTTTAAACCTTGTTATCTCCGGCTTTACACCCAGTTTCTTCATTGCGGCCTGCTTCTCTGTTTCATCATAACAATAAATGGTTTCCTGTTTGTTTCGTACACGAAACAATGGTGTTTCCAGCACATACACATGGCCATTCTTTACAAGGTCAGGAAAAAACTGAAGAAAGAATGTCATCAGCAACAAACGTATGTGCATACCATCTACATCTGCATCTGTTGCTATCACTATATTATTATACCGCAGGCCTTCATAACCTTCTTCAATATTTAATG
>JBDSYV010000258.1:0-2516 GCA_040110925.1 Ferruginibacter sp.
GGAGCACAGCTTTCAAGGTAATCGTTTGCAAGGTCAGGGGCAATGGTTTTATTACTTCGATCATGGTCGTCCCATTCCTGGCTAGCCATAATGCCGGGCACAAGCAGGAGAGCGGCAATCCCTGCGGTATAGCTTGCATTTCGAATGTTTTTTAAATAGGGAAGCAATAAATCCCTTAAATACAATACGCCAAGGCCTATCCAGATAGCGAAAGCATAGAAAGAACCTACATAAGCATAGTCACGTTCCCTGGGCTGAGGTGCTGCCTGGTTAAGGTATAAGCATATGGCAAAGCCTGTGAAAAAGAAAAGCAGGAAAACAACAAATGAATCTCGTTTATCTTTTTTAAACTGGTAAACAAGCCCCATAATTCCTAAAATAAAAGGTAATAGGAAAAGTTTATTATTGGCTTTATTATTCTTCATACTATCGGGCATAGCAGCCTGGTTGCCAAGCCTCAGGTTGTCATAGAATCCTATACCTGTTTTCCAGTTACCATCACGAACATTGCCCATATAAGTACCCTGTATATCGTTCTGTTTACCTGCAAAATTCCACATGAAATAACGCCAGTACATCCAGTTTAGCTGATAGCTGAAAAAGAAACCAATGTTTTCTGCCATAGTTGGGGCTCTATCCCAATTACCTTCTTTGTCTTTACTTATTCCTGCCCAGTTGGCATAATAATCCGCATGGCCCTGGTCATTGCTCTGATCCCACATACGTGGGAAGAAATGCATGTCTTCGGGTGCATATACATATTCTATTTTACGGCCGTTTTTCTCATACTTGTCTTTTGATTTGATGTAAGTTTCAGTAACCTTACTATCCTGTATCTGGGCTGTAAAATCCTGGCCGAATAAAATGGGCCAGTCGCCATATTGATCGCGGCTTACATAGCCTACAAGGCTTACCGGGTTGTCTACATTAAACATATCTACTGAAGGGTCCGCACTGCTGCGCACCATAGTTGTAAAATAGGTTGAATAACCCAATATCATAAAGGCAAAACTCCATAATCCGAGCTTTAAAAAATTCCAATTATTTTTTTTGGCCAGCCTCAATCCAAAATAGATGAGAACCCCTACGAATACAAAGAAAAATGCAAAGCCCGTAAAGAAAGGCAGTCCAAAATCATTAACAAAAAGTACATCGAAAGCGCCTGCACCTTTTATGCTCCATTGAATAACTGCTTTTTGTACAATGCCAGTAATAAGGCAGCCAATTAAAAATGCCCATAAAACACCCCAATTGGTAATCTTATATCTTTTGTAATAATAAATAACTACAATGGCGGGTATTGTAAGGAGGTTGAGTAAATGCACACCGATGGAAAGCCCCATCAGGTAAAATATCAGGATCAACCAGCGATCTGCACGGGTAAAATGCCCTTTAATACCTTGTGCCTGTTCTTCTGTAACGCTATGCTCCCACTTAAGCATTGCCCAAAATACAATTGCTGTGAAAAAGGATGACAATGCATACACCTCACCTTCCACAGCACTGTACCAAAAAGAATCAGAAAAGGTATATGCCAATGCTCCAACAACACCTGCAGCCATTACTGCAATGATATTTGCATCGCTTAATTGTTCATTATTCTTTTCATACATTTTCCGGGCAAAATGGGTAATACTCCAGAATAAAAATAAAATGGTGAAACCACTGGCTAGTGCACTCATCAGGTTGATGCCCGTAGCTGCATGTGCAGGATCAAAAGGCGCCATAAACAACCTGCCAAGTAATACAAACAATGGCGCTCCGGGGGGGTGAGGGATTTGTAATTTATAAGCGCTCGAGGCAAACTCCCCGCAATCCCATAAACTGCCATTGGCTTCCATGGTCATTACGTACACAGTACATGCAACCAGGCATATTATCCAGCCAGTAATGTTGTTAATCTTTTTAAAACTCATATGGATGTTAGTTTTATCCCTTCTATATCGGGTGGGCAAATATAATCATGTTTGTAATTGAGCAAACGGTTAAGAAATGTTTTTACATTTTTTTGGTAAAGGCATGTCAATAGTGAATGGTGAATAAGACATTAGGTAACTGTAATTCTCTAAACCCCTAAACCTCTAAACTCTCTAAACTTTCTAAACTTTCTAAACGACCTTCTATCTTTACCGCTTCAAAATGAAAAGAGCATACATTCAATTACATATTGCAGTTTTCCTTGCGGGTTTTACTGCAATTCTTGGCAAGCTGATTGGTTTAAATGAAGGGTTACTTGTTTGGTACAGGCTGCTTATAACTGTAATAGTACTGGCAATTTTCATGTATTTGAAAAAAGAGCTTACCAGGATACCACTGAGGGATATCCTTAAAATTACGGCAGTAGGGCTGGTGATCTCGTTGCATTGGGTAACATTTTATGGTAGTGTAAAATATGCCAATGTATCTGTTGCCCTTGTATGTTTTTCCTCGATAGGCTTTTTTACCGCTTTGTTTGAACCATTGCTGTTAAGCACACGGTTCAGGCCGGTTGAACTCCTACTCGGCCTGCTGGTGAT
>JBDSYV010000259.1:0-6055 GCA_040110925.1 Ferruginibacter sp.
AATCTTAATGCTTCTTCCCTGCTATATGAAATAATTTCTTTTACTTGTGTTGAGAAATTGTTGTCCATTCTCTTAAGTTTAATTGATACAATAATAACGAATAAAAAGTAGTGAAAGTTTCATAAAATGTTGATATGTTGATATGTTGAAAAATCGAAAAAAGTGTTTTCTCTGATAAACGTCCTCTTTTCAGGATGTCAAAATTCTAAACATTCTAAATTTACCTTATTTTACACGCCTCACTTCTTTTAAATTACAATTAATGAATGTCAAAATAAATACCAAAGAAAAATTTACTGTTATATCAATCCTTGACGCCGAAATTACTGCTATTATGACAGGCAATTTAGAAGATTTGCTGTTAAGGCAAATGCAAAACAATCCAGCTCATCTTGTTTTTAATATGAAACAGGTATCTAAGTTAGACCCTGAAATTGCGGAAAAAATCAATAACCTTCAACAACAATATTATGAGAATAATATTTCATTTGTTATCTGTTCTTTGCAATCTCAGGTTGAAAATATGCTTGATGAAATTGGATTGCTGGAACAAATGAATATAACGCCTACTGAAAGCGAGGCATGGGATATAGTACAGATGGAAGAAATTGAAAGGGAAATTTTAGGAGGAGAATAATAAAGGTATAAGCAGCTTTTTGAATTTAATTATCGTCCATTCAAAAAATAAAAAATTATATATTTTGCTTGCTTTAACGATTTTAGGAAATAATTCTGCATTGCCAGCATATGGCCGAAATCCTACAGCACAGGTATTACAAACCCAGGATACAGCATACCTTATTGATTGTGGAGAAGGCACTCAACTCCAGGTAAGTCGTTACAAAATAAAAACATCTCGTATACGGCATATTTTTATTTCTCATTTGCATGGGGACCATTATTTTGGCTTAATTGGACTACTTACCAGTATGGGATTAACCGGCCGGCTAAATGAAATTCATATATATGCTCCACCACTGCTCGAAAAAATTATTCATATGCAACTTGATGCAGCAAATGCCATCCTTCCTTATGAAATATATTTTCATCCACTTATTCATGAAGGCCAGATAGCAAATGACAATAAAATAACTGTAGAAAGTTTTAAAGTAAATCATAGGATCGATTGCTGGGGATTTATTTTCAGGGAGAAAAAAAACCCAAGAACAATTGTGCCTGAAAAAGTGAAAGCATTTGATGTTCCACTGTCATATTTTGAGAAGCTTCAGAAAGGAAATGATTTTACAAATAGTAAAGGAACTATTATAGATAATGATGAACTTACAATAGAGGCTACACCTGCAAAGAGTTATGCTTTCTGTGGAGACACTCTTTATGATGAATCAATTGCGGGGAAGGTTAAAGCTGTTGATTTACTTTATCATGAGGCCACGTACCTGAAGGACCTTCATGAACGGGCTGCATCACGATTTCACAGCACTACAGTTCAGGCAGCATCCATTGCAAAGCTGGCAGGTGTAAAAAAATTACTTATTGGTCATTTTTCTTCAAAATATGAAACGCTGGAAGAGTTTTTACAGGAAGCTCGTGAGGTATTTAATAATACAGAATTGGCGCTTGAAGGTATTTGTTTCAAAATATAATTACCATGGCTTTATCACATAATTATACCCATTTGCATTCATCCATAAAGTAAATTCCGGAAACCATTTTGCCCACGCCGTTTCTTTTGAATCTAGCAGATTGTCCATCATTTTATAGACCATGGCAGATGATTTCTGACCAATGATATCGGTTAATTCTTCAATCATCAACAAATCTTCCTCATCGTCATTGCCATTATTATAAAAAAAAAGTTTATTATTAAAAGTAGGTGTAAGTGATAAAGCCATTTCTTTTAGTAAGTTTGAATTTCCAATATCAAGTGAAAAAATTCCTGCCTTTCCAAAAACTTCGGGCATTTTAAAATTTGCATATAAGGCAATTACTGCTCCTTTACCGATACCCGCAATAATTGTATTTTCTTTTGTTGAAATTGTTTTAAAGTTTTTATCAATATACGGTTTCAATGTAAAAGCTATAAAATTAATGTATTCATTTCCCTCGCCATCTTCACTTATATTATACTCATTGTCCCTATGTTTCGAGGAGCTAAAAATTGCCACAATTACACTTTGGCTTTTACCTAAAGCATATAAACTGTCCATCCGGCGAAGTAAATTAAATGAATACAATCCTACCGAATCCTCAATATTTTCACCATCCTGCAGATAAATTACCGGGAAGCGTTTTTTAGATTGACCGTAAGCAGGCGGCAGGTAGACCCTAATCTCTCTTGTACGATTTAACTGGGGCATAGGGAAAGCCGTATCGATTAATAACATGCAACTTCTCCCAATCTTTGCACTTGAAAGAACCGGTATACTGATTTTACAATCACTTTGAGCAATAGCAGATTTTACAAATATGCAAAAGATTAAGGGAAAGTATAGTTTAAATTTCTTCAAGCCGCTGTAAATAAATTTTAATTTCTTTCTGCAAAGCACCGCTTACCGCTACACAGGGTAATCTCAAAACATTTTCAATCATACCCATTTCATATAAGAACGCTTTTACGCCCGCCGGATTGTTTTCAGAAAAAAGAAGTTTATAACCCTGAAGTAAGCTATTGTTTAATGCCGAAGCAGAAGAATAATCATTAGCCAGGCATTTTTGGATTAGTTGGCTAAAGTGTTTTGGAAAACAATTGGCGGCAACACTTATCACCCCATCCATTCCACAAGCCATTTGAGGCAGAGCTAATGCATCATCACCACTCACAACTAAAAAATCTAGAGGTCGATCTCTGAGAATCTCCATACACTGTTGCATATCTCCGCTGGCTTCTTTTATACCTGCTATATTTTTCACTTCGGTCGCCAACCTCAAAGTTGTATGTGCTTCCATATTTTTCCCGGTGCGGCCAGGAACATTATACAATATAACAGGTTTGCTTGAAGCCTGCGCAATAGCCTGGTAATGTTGAAATAAACCTTCCTGTGAAGGTTTGTTGTAGTAAGGACTTGCACTAAGCACGGCAGTAGCCTGACTTAAGTCAAATGATTTTACATCCTCAATAACTTCAGCTGTATTGTTTCCGCCAATCCCCACTACAACAGGAACTCTTCTTTTTACCTGATCATAAGTGAAGGCAATAATCTCCTTTTTTTCCTCTTTTGTTAAAACAGGCGTTTCTCCCGTAGTACCCAGGGTTACAATATAGTTTACACCTTTGTCAATGTTGAAATTGATCAATTTACCTAATGCCAAAAAATCTACCTCTTGTGAATTATTAAACGGGGTGATAATCGCTACACCGGTTCCCCTTAAAGTTGTTCGCAACATAATATTTTTTTGGTGAAGGTATTGAATGAATAAAAGAGTTTTACTAACACAAAAATAAAAATGCCCTCCCGGAAGGTTCGGGGAGGGCTGGTTTTATCTTAAGAACATAGAAATTAACTAACTTTTCAATATTTTTGAATGGGACAAATAATTGTCATCATTTGTATAAATAAAAAGACAGCTGCCATTCTTAATTTTTTCTATAATAGGTTTATTTAAGTTTTCAGGTACTGCAGGGCAACCCCAGCTTCTACCAAGGAAGCCCCTTGATTTTATAAATCCCTCACTAACATAAGGAGCCCCATGCATTACAATTGCTCTTTCATTTGCTTTATCATTAAACCCGGATTCCTGCCCAAGTAAATGCATTGAATATCCATTTTTCCCATTGTAGGTGTCAGAGGTAATGTAAAAACCAGGGCTGCTCTGGTAACTTTCGGGATTATTAGAAAATTTTTTAGCAAATTCTTCCCCCGTTTTCTGTCCATGTGCTACATAAGTATTAAATAAAATTTCCTGCTTTTCAATGTCTATAATAAACAATCTTTTCTTGGTGGATGATAAGGTAAAATCAACAATGGTTATTATATTTTCATTAATAATTTTCCCTTTTGATTTGAGGTAAGAAAAGCCTTTTATAGCATGATCAAAAGCGTCTTGTGAAAGACCTTTTTCTGAAAGATTGAGTGAAGCATAAAGGTTTAAAAGGGTACTATTTTCTGAAGTTAAAGCAAGAAATTCAATTCTATCTTTTGGTAAGTCTGATATAAGGATAGCTGGCTTTGAGAATGCAATAGGTAAAGTGATTAATGAGAATACAATTGATAAAACAAGCACTGTAAATTTTCTTAAACCTGATTTTTTCATAGAGCTAGATTTAATTGATGCAAATTAAGGTGTATTGGTTTTCAGATTGCAAATCTACAAAATTATGGTTTGAATTATATGGAAAAAATGTTAAGTATTACAAAAAGAACCCTCCAACTTATTGGAGGGTTCAAAATTGAGCAAAAAGTGAAATTAAAACCTTTTATGTTAATTACATTTAATATCTACTGTATTCTTATCACCACCGCCAATTTCGCAGTTGGTATTTATCCTGTCTGCACTTATTCCTTCTTTTTCAACCAATTGCATCCTTATAGCGTCCAATCTTCTCTGGCAAACCGCCTGGCTTGCTTTTGAAGCTTCAGGATAGCCTGTGATATTAATGCTGCAAGTTGGATTTGCTTTTAATTTAGAAGCAACTGTAGCTAACATTGCACGTGCATCACTACTTAGCATATTACCCTTGAAAGATAAACTTGGGTAATCACATGGGCAGGTTGAAGCTGGTGGTCCTGCTACTATGTTCTTACAACATTCAGGATCTGGGCATTTTCCTACACCATCTGCATCTACAGGCTGGCATTCAGTGGGCGTTATGAGTTGCTTGTCTTTACAATCAGGAACACCATCACCATCAGTATCTAAGCTAACACCATGGGTATCTACAGGACAACCAGCAGGAGTATTTGGTTCACGATCAAGTTGATCTACTACTCCATCACCATCGGCATCATCAAATACTGGCTTTGGAAGTTTCATATGCCTTGGATTGTTAAGCTCGCTATATGCGTAATCCAAAGGATTCAGCCACCACAATGGTTCCACTGCTTTTGCGCCAATATTGAAATTCAAGCCAAGAGACAAGTAATTATAAGAATCCCAATTTGAAGTCAAAGCTGCATCACCCCAAGCATGCTCCTGCCATTGTTGACCATCTAACAAATCGTCTTTAATAAATGTATGACGATTTTCTAATGCCAGGTTAATTCTTTTACCAAGACGGAAAGCAACACCGCCAAGAACTGTTGTAGACATTCTTAAAGTATTATCACCCAATTTTGGGCGACGAGGGCCATTGTTCTGTGCTGGTGTTTCATACGTGTCATCCATACCATCTTTTAGTTTCTTCAAGACATCTTTTCTGTTTTTATACTCAACAGGAGTGATAGAAGAAAATAATGAACGGTAAGTATTTCCACTTGCATCAAGTGCATTAACCATTACATTGTAAGCGGTAGCGCCTATACCTGCACCACCATAAAATACAAACCCAGTCTTTTGCTTATGAAAGCGAATATTATTCAGTGTTATAATTCCTTGCAAACTCAAATCCTGTGTTTTATTCTTGTAATTATAATAAATCACCTCAGGACCCCTTCCCGGAATAGTTGTTGTTCCTGGAGAAACAGTCCTGTCAGGAGCGCTATATTTTGTACTCCAGGCTGGATTTTTTGCAAAGTTTTGAGCAGCTACCCAGCTTAACCCTTTACCTGTTCCGTTCAAGTATTGTAATCTCAATGAGAATACATATCCAAATGCTTTTCTAACATGGGCTGCAAAGCCTAGGGTCGGAAATTTAGCAGGCACATCACCTGTTACATTAAATGCACCACCTGAAATACCAATTTCCCACATATTGCGTGGTTTTGCTGGAAAGCTATACGAGTTGTTCCAAAATTCGTTCTGCTGGGGCATTCTTTTAGAAGAGATAACTGTAGAGTCATACACGTCATATCCACTTCCTGTTTGTGCAAATGTTCCTGAACAAACTGTCAAAAACACTGCTAAGATTAATAATTTGTACTTTTTGCTTGCCATAACTTAATGATTGATAGATTTCTAAATATACGAGTTGATTAAATGCAAATTTATTGATTGCCTG
>JBDSYV010000260.1:0-13112 GCA_040110925.1 Ferruginibacter sp.
ATCACCTATGGAGCTGGGGTGCATTGGGCATTGGATTATGCAGCAAAGAATAAAAATATTTCTTTAGATATAACCGACCTGAGAACACTGCTTCCTTTGGATTATGATGCCATTAAAGCATCAGTAAAGCGCACAGGAAAAGTATTGATATTACATGAAGATACGCTCACAGGTGGTGTAGGTGCGGAAATTGCCGCCTGGATTGCAGAAAACTGTTTTAACTGTTTAGACGCCCCGGTAATGCGTTGTGCATCGCTGGATACACCAATTCCCTTTAACCTGGAACTGGAGAAAAACTTTATGGCTTATAGCCGGCTGGGCAGCAGTATTGAAAAATTATTGAGCTGCTGATTTATCTGTTTTAAATAAATAAGGTTTGTTACTTTATAAAGATGTTTTATATTTAGTTAGCAAACGATTTTATGAAACTTATTCCTCTTACCATTTTTGCTTTTCTTTTTCTTACAATTACATATGGCCAGAAAATTGACAGCTTGCTGGAAGTTGTTTCTCAAAACAACAGGGATATTGAGCATGTTAAGGCCATGAATAACCTGGCAGCAGAATACATGCGTAATGATGTAAGTAAAGCCAAAGTTTATTTGTTTGGAATGTTGGCGCTTAGCAAAACTATTCGTTCAGAAAATTATGAAAGCGCAGCTTATACTCAATTAATTTCCTTTCATAACAATAACGCCAACGCTGATAGCGCAACGTATTACCTTGATCGGCTGGCAACCCTTTCAAATAGTGCAAAGGGACCGGATAAAAATTATGTAGCTGCAAATTATTATGCGGCTGCAGGTTTGTTTCACAAAAAAACCGGTAACCTTCCCCTGGCAATAGAATTTATGAAGAAAGCCATCAATGCTGCTTCCAAAACAAGTAACCGAAGCAATATAGCGGGCCAACTTATGAATCTTGGCAATACGTATAACCTGGTGGGCGATTTTAAAAATGCAATCGGTAACCACCTGAAAGCTTTAAAAATATTTGAAGAAGAAAATAATGCAAGAGGCCAGTCTTTCTGCTACCAGAATATTTGCAATTCTTTTATTGAACTAAAGCAGTTCTCGAATGCATTAAGCTATGCCAATAAATCGCTGGCAATTAAAAAATCATTAAATGACATTAGGGGAACAGGTACTTCAGAAAATGCATTGGGACAGATTTACCAGGGCCTACAAAAGCCTGACCTGGCCCTAACGCATTACAAGCAGGCTTTAGACATTGCACGTAATTTTAAATTAGTGCCGGAACAGGCAAAGTTGCATTATAACATTGGCAAATTATTTCTTATAAAAAAAGATACAGCAACAGCGCTTAATAGTTTTGAGCAAAGCAAATCTTTTGCGTTACAACTTGGTGATAGTAGTTTAATTTCTTCAGTAGATGTGCAGTTTATAGCAGTAAAAGACAATAGGGAAAAGCTTGCAAAAACCGAACAAAAATTGTTGACAGGTATGGAAAAAATACAGGAGCTGGGCCAATTGCCTAAAGAAGTTTCGGGGTACGAACACATTGCAGATTATTATGCCGCAAACAAGCAATTTGAAAAAGCCCTGGAGTACACCAAAAAATATTATAACTCTAAAGACAGTCTTACTAACAACGAATTGCTGGGACAAATAAAAAGTATAGAAGAACAATATAACCTTGACAAAAAAGAAAAGGAAATTGCCATACTGAAAAAAGATCAGTTGCTGCAACAGGTTAAAATTGAAAAGCAAAAATTATATCAAACGGCAGGAATGATTTTTTTAGCCCTTTTAATTTTGATTGCTGTTTTGATCATTAACCGATACCGAACAGTAAACAAAAGCAGGCAATTACTGGCGATGGAAAAAATGCGCAATGGCATAGCCAGGGATTTACATGATGATATTGGTTCTACACTTACCAGTATAAATATTCTTAGTAAGGTAATGTTGCAGGAAGATGAAAATAAACACGTAACAGCAAACAACAACCTGCTAAAAATTAAAGATCATTCATCAAGCATTATGGAAAGCATGAGTGATATTGTATGGGCCATCAACCCTCATAACGATACAATAGAAAAGCTGATTTATAAAATGAAAGAATTAGCAGCAGAAGTATTTGACCCCATGAACATTGCTTTTAACTTTTCGGTAGAGGGAGATTTCTCGCAAGTGAAACTTACCTTAGATAAAAGGAAAGACCTCTATCTTATTTTTAAAGAGGCAGTAAACAATACCGCTAAATACAGTGACTGTACACAGGTAAATATCGCCTTGAAACATGCAGAAAGGAATATAGAGTTACACGTGAGTGACAATGGGCGTGGCTTTGATGAGCAAACGGTAAAGTATGGAAACGGCCTAAGGAATATCCGGGAAAGAGCAAAGAATATGCTGGCCTCTCTAAAGTATAATACAAGCGTTGGAGCTGGAACAGATATTGAGCTTATTATTCCGCTCACATGAATGGGGTATTTAATCTAAATTTATTTTTTTTTCTTTTGTAAAAATGAAAACCACCATTTTAATATTTGAGGATAATGCCAACCTGAGGGAAAGCATAAGTAAGCTAATTGGATTTTCCAATAAGCTTGAACTGCTTGATGCTTTTGCTGATGTAAGTAATGTGGAAAAACAGGTGAAAGAATTAAAACCCGATGTAATATTGATGGATATTGATATGCCTGGGCGCAATGGGATTGAAGCAGTAAAAATAATCCGCACCATCAACACCAGGGTTGAAATTATCATGCTTACGGTTTTTGATGATAATGAACATGTATACGATGCTATCTGTGCGGGTGCATCAGGTTACCTCCTCAAAAAACATATTTCCGATAAATTGCTGGAAGCAATTACTGACGTTATGAATGGCGAAGCGCCCATGAGCCCGGGTATTGCAAGGATGGTAATAGAAAGAATACAACATAAACCTCATGGCGTAAAAGATTATAATCTTACTTCAAGAGAAAAAGAAATCCTCAGCAATCTTTCCCGGGGCAATAGCTACAAAATGATATCTGCTGATTTATTTATCAGCATTGATACTGTACGCACTCTTATAAAGCATATTTACGAAAAACTGCAGGTGCATTCTCAAACTGAAGCTATTAGCAAGGCTATTACCGAAAGGATAGTGTAATCATCGGTATTCAAATTCATGAACCCGAAACAGGGGATTTAAAATCTCGGATTTTAAATTAACAGAATACAATCTAAAGAACTTATGCTAAGTCTTTTCAGAACACAGGTTTACTATTAAAAAGTTTGTTTCTTTCACTGAACTCCATAATTATCACATCATCATGTGACACCAGCCCTTATTTTATTTTTCATCTTTACGTATCCTATATTCTTCCTGATAGCATTTTGTTTCACGCCTAATTTTCAAACAAATGAAAAAATTATTATTTGCAGCTTACTTTTTAATATTTAGCACTGCAGCATATACACAATCAGCAGTTGGTATTGGTACGGCTTCGCCAAATACCAGTGCTATGCTTGATGTAACCAGCACTACAAAAGGATTTTTAATGCCACGCCTGACCAGTGCACAGCGCACAGCTATTGCAACACCAGCGGCAGGGTTGACGGTTTATGAAACTACCACAAGCAGTGTATGGGTTTACAATGGCACTACCTGGGTGCAACTAGCCAGCGGTGGTGCCTCACCATGGACCACATCGGGTAGCAATATTTACAATACCAATGCAGGAAATGTAGGTATAGGCACATCATCACCCAGCGCCAGTGCCTTGCTGGATATTAGCAGCACAACCAAAGGGTTTCTTGTGCCGCGAATGACGGCAGCACAAAGGACAGCCATAGCATCGCCCACAGCAGGTTTGATGGTATATGAAACGGATACAAAACTTGACTACCATCATGATGGAACTACCTGGCGAAAAATACTGAACAGTACCTTCTGGAATAATTCTACATCATCAAATTTTATTTACAATACTACAGACAGTTTTGGTATTGGCACCAGTTTGCCAACAGAAAAATTCCAGCTCCAAAACGGAAATATAAAACTTAACAGGACTTCTTTATCAGTAGAAAACAGTATTTGGTTTAATATGCCCACACCTTCATTTACCGGAGAATTTGAGGGTTTGAAGTTCCAGGTCGCTGGTAGTGATAAATCATCCATAGGCTTTCTTAGTGCGACGGCTATAAATCCACCCATAGAAGGTATCCGGCTATCAGGCAATGGACTCTCATCAAATGACCTGTTTGTAAGCACTGGCGGCAAAGTAGGATTAGGTACATCACAACCCGTTGAAAAACTAGATGTATCAGGGAACATCAACATGAATGCAATAAATCCCATCATGCAGTTTCAAAATGCTGGTGTGGACAAGGGGTTTGTGCAGTTGAGCGGAGATGATTTCCGCCTGGGAACAAATTTGAGCAACGATAACGGGAAATTTATCGTTCGGGTAAACGGGCAGGAGAATTTTGCCGTTACTCCTGCTGGTAATGTGGGCGTAGGTACCATTTCTCCCGCAGCCAAATTGCATGTAGCCGGTAACACACGGATGGTCAGTACAGGTGAGGTACTAAGAATAGATGGAAGTAACCCTGCAATCAATTTTTATAACAACGGCTCCTTCAAGTCTTTTCTACAGCATTCAACCTCCGGGTTGGCAATGGGTGTAAATAACGGCAATATCCAATTGGATGCAGTGCAGGTGGCCATTGGTGCTGTAGTATCGGGTACATCGGCTTATAAGCTATCTGTAACAGGTAGAATTATTTGCGAAGAGGTACGGGTAAAGTTGGTGAGCAGCGGCTGGCCCGATTATGTATTTGCAGGGGATTATAAACTACCACCATTGCAGCAAGTAGAGCAATTTATAAAATCTAATAAACATCTATCCAATATTCCATCTGCAAGTGATGTAGAGCAAAATGGAATTGAAGTGGGAGATATGCAAAAAAGGATGATGGAAAAAATTGAGGAACTCACTTTATATGTAATAGATCTTCAAAAACAAATTGAAGCACTCAAAAGAAAACAATAACCGGGCCTCACAAATGTATTTGTGGGTATTGTAAGCCAGTGATTTTTGCTGGCAATAGGGGTAAAAAATTATTTAGTCAGACAATGCAAATAAAATGAAAATGAAAAAAATAGCCGTCTTATTTATTCTTCTCAGTAATTTTTTTATAGGCTATGGGCAGATTTTTCCTGGAAATAATAACCGCTGTGTTAGTAAAACCGAAATGGATAGCATCTTTAGGGCTATGAGGAACAGGAAAAATCTTTCTACAGGTTCTGTAGATTCTATAAAACATATCAGCCCGCAAAAAATCTCATCTTATACCCATGCCTTCCGCTGGCCGTTGATAAATGCGCCTCATTATTATAAGCCTTCAACATATTATATTTCCAATTATGTGGATGTAGCTGATAGTTATTATTCAATAATGGATTACCATTGCGGAAACCGAACATACAATACTCCGCCGGAAGGCACCAGTGGCGGTTATAATCATTCAGGCATCGATATTTCCATAGGACCTTTTGGCTGGAATATGATGGATGATAATAATGTGCATGTTGTAGCAGCAGATGCAGGAACCATAGTAGATAAGCACATCGGTGAAGCTTCCCGTACCTGCCGTACTGGTGGAGTAGCCAATACTTATTATGGGAATTACATTGCGATAGAACATGCTGACGGCCTTATTAGCTATTACATGCACATGAAAGGTGGGACGGTTACTTCTAAAGGACTTGATCAAACAGTAGCAGCCGGGGAATATCTTGGCATAGTTGGTAGCTCAGGAAATTCATCAGGCCCTCATCTTCATTTTGAAGTAAGAGTAGACCTCGGGGGCGGATACAGTGCGATTCTTGATCCTTTTCAAAACGGTGATTGCAAGGATGATTATTTAGTTAGCTCAAGCCTTTGGGCCAATGAAGAGCCTTATCATAATAAAAAAATATTATCACTTTTTACGCTTTCCGGCAACTGGACAAATGCCAGTTGTGATACGAACGGAATTACCTCTGGTATCTCGGAAATAGTTCCTTATAAAAATCATTTCAATTCCGGAGAAATAGTCTTTTTTGCGGCAGCAGTAAGAGATATAAATAATGGTAATACTGTTAGGTTGAGAATAATTGAACCGAATGGAAATACTTTGGCCGATCAGACATATACAGCCCCTGCAGCCGATACTTTCAGGTCAATGAAGCTTACGCCATTGTATGCTGCCATAACGCCTTCAGCTGTAGGTACCTATCGTCTGCTCTGCACGTACAACGGCAACACAGAATCACATTTTTTTACAATTGGTTGTCCTCCTGCACAAACGCTAAGTGGGGTACGCAGTTCCAATACGGGGGTTATCAGTGGAAGTGACATTAACTCTACTGAAACTATGACTTCTACAATCCAGAATGTACAATACCAGGCTGAAACCTATATCCAGTTAAATCCTGGATTTATTGCAACTAGTGGCTGTGATTTTATTGCCAGGATTGATCCATGCACGATAGGTGGACAGGTAGTAAACGATGTGCCAGATAAAAAGTAATGGTAAAATATATATAATTCTCATAATTTTTTTATTCAGCTTGCAATAAGAGATTATTATTTTATTTTCATAACTTTCTCTTCCTAAAAATAAGTTATGAAATACATCATTATAATACTTACAGTTTTTTTCATGGGTACAAATCATGGGAAAGCCCAATCCTGCAACTACTATTACCTGCAAAACAATAAAACAGTAGAGATAACCATTTTTGATAAAAAGCAGCGTATGTCCGGCAAGCTTATTTACAAAGTTTCGGATGTGAAAAAAAGCGGCGCTTCTGTTTCTTCAAAAGTAAATAGCGAGATACTGGATAAGAACGGAAAGCTTATTGGCAGTGGCGCATCAACTATGCAATGCAGCAATGGCATTTTAAAAGTAGATATGAAAATGATGGTACCAGTAGAAAGCCAGTCAATGTACACAGCAGATGCAACTGGGGTTTCTTCTTATATAGAATATCCAGTATCGCTTAGTGTAGGGGATAAATTACCTGATGCAAATTTTTCCATGGACATGAATATGAACACGGGCATAAAAGGCCATGTAGATATTGATGTAACAGAAAGAATGGTTATTGCCAAAGAAAGTATCACTACACCAGCGGGCACATGGGATGCTTATAAAATTACATCTAAACAAAAAATGCTTATCCGCATGGATATTGGTATTCCCAGAAGAGATGAGGTAACCGAATGGTATGTACCCAATTTTGGTGTAGTGAAAACACAAAGCAAAGCTGGAGGCACGGAACTTACCTCTATTAAATAATATGAAAGATTAAGAAAAAAACTCAATTACCCACCCGCACTTTTCCTTATAACTCTGGTTCAGTTTTCAACTCTTTTTTCTTTACCATGGGTTGCCATTTTTTATAAGTCATGCTACGCCAAAGCCATTCTATGGGACCATAATTAAAAAAGTGCAGCCAGATATGGCTGAGAATTATTTGTCCGGCAAAAATACATAAGGCAAAAATAGTCCAGGCAACAGGGCCAAATTGCCCACCTAATCCTAATCCAATTTCCTGGAAAACTAATACGCCAATAAGACTGTGCATGATATAATTTGTAAAGGCCATTTTACCTACTGGTTGTAGCACCATCAATAATTTTTTTATTCCTGTTTGATATAACAGTGCAATTGTTGCTGCATAGCACATTGCCAAAGGCGCTACGCCCAAGGCATATACAATAGTGTAATAAAGTCCATCAGTTTGCAGGTTGAAATAAGGACCTTCATCTTTCATGTATTGGGCCAGCATATAATTTGCCGGTAAGCCAATGATTAATCCTCCAAGGGCAATTTTTAGCAGGAGTGATTTGTTAGCCAATATTGTTTTGTAATAATTATTGCGACCTAACATATAGCCTACTAAAAACATTCCAAGCACTTTTGAAATACGGCTTACAAAAAATAAATATCCATAGCGGCCAAAAATCCCTGCTAAATTTTCTTTCCATAAATCTATCCAGGTTGAAATAATAAAATGGGGTGGACCATCAGAAATAACAGTGGCAGGTGTAAAGAAATGCCGAACCTTATTGCCCGTTTCAAATAATATAAATGCTGGGGCATTTAGCCAGAGGATATTCATTTTTAAAGCATACAATACAATAGGAGATAAAATCAATGCTACAGCCCATATTAATAATTTCTTATTGCTCATTTTTCTAAACGGCAATAATAAAAATCCGAGCATGGCATAAAAAGCTACAATATCGCCGGTCCATAAAAGAATCAAGTGCATAAAACCTAACAACAACATAACCCATAACCTACGCTTTACCAAACCTATCCCATCTATCCCTTTTTGCTGCAATCGCTGGATCTGCATGGCAATGCCCCAGCCGAACAGCAAACTAAAAACGCTATAAAATTTTCCTTCGATAAACATGGCTTGTAAAAACTTCATCGTGTCGTCATACCTTGAGTAATATGCACCAGTAAGTTCCCGCTCATTGTACATAGACATAAAATGGAGGTTAGCAATGAAAATTCCCAGGATGGCAAAGCCACGGAGTACATCCATTAATTTTTCTCTTTCCGCATTTGTAACGGGAGTGATTTGTTGCATGAAAGTTTTTTAGCAGTGAGTTTTAAACCTTTAAACTAATCATCTTTCTTTAATATGCAAAATTGGGAGTAGTAAATGGTGCTTAATGATTAGGAATTATTGGTTCAATAATTTAATGAGGAATAGAAAACTCATATATGCTTCGCAATTTAATTATCCTATTCATTTTCTTTTTTGACCGGAAAAATTAAAGGCAAAATATTTTTATATCGGTAGAATGCGTCAAGAATATATTGGTTAAAGGAAATTTCATTCGCCTGGCTTACAAAAAAATAGGAAGGGCGATACCATACCATGAAGGTATCCAGCTCCGGGCTCAAAAGACCAGTTACCCTTTTTACAAAAAGTTTATTGAAACGGTAATCAATGTATTTTTCTTCTTCCTGGAGCTGAAGCCGCTGCTGAAAAGCTTTCAGGTTTTTATTTCTCCTGAACCTGAATATATTTATGAGCTCATTTACGTCGGCACCTACGCCGCCACCCGGAGTCACAGAAGTGGAAAGGCCTGGTTTCTGGTATTGAAATACTTCCGCATAAGCCTGGCGGTTTTCGATAGAGTCCTGTTTATATGATTTGCTGTAGACAATAACTTCTTTAAGTACGCTGTATTTTCCATTTATGGTAAGGTGGATAGAAATATCAAACTGTGCCGGGTTTGCAATTGTTTTTACTGCAAATTGCTGTGTGGGTTTATTATTATATACAAAGCTGAGAGAATCTGCATCAGTTACAGGAATACTATATTTTCCCAGTGAATCCGTGATGGCAAAAATGCCTGAACTGCTTACAACACGAACATTTTCTACGTAATTAATTTTGCTTTTGTCGTACACCGTACCCGAAATGGTTTGCTGGGCATTCACCAGGTAAAAACTCATTAAGCTTAATATGCCGGATACAATTTTTTTCAATGAATTTTTTTATGTGCCCAATATTAACTCAGAAATGAGCATAGAAAAAACCAGGGCTTTGTTTTAACTACTATTTGGCATTTTTAATAACGGATTCAATGGTAGTAGCAAAATGCTGGTGTTCCAGTGCCTGTATTTTTGTTGCCAGCGATTCAGGCGTTTCATTTTCATCTACAGGGCAATAAAGCCTGGAAATAATTTCCCCATGGTCATATATGTCATCTACATAATGAATGCTGATGCCGGATTGGATTTCCTTATTAGCCAGTACACTTTCATGCACACGCTTGCCATACATGCCTTCTCCCCCATAAGCTGGCAATAAGGCGGGGTGAATATTGATGATTTTACTGGGATAGGCGCCTATTATATCTGCAGGAATTTTAAGTAAAAAGCCCGCAAGAATAATCCAGTTTATTTTTTTTTCTTTCAATTGTTCCAGCAGATGTCCATTTAAAAGGTCAGCTTTTTTAATCATTAAGATTTCAATATTATGATCGCCCGCAATGTTAATAACACCCGCTTCTTTTTTATTACAAACAACCAGCGTCACTCTTATTTGCTGATGCTTTTGAAAATATTCAATTATTTTTTTTGCGTTGCTACCTGCACCTGATGCAAAAATCGCGATCCTTGTTAGTTTTTTTTCCTTTGGGAATAGGCCAAGCCGGATTAATAATTTCTTTTCGTACTTCCAGAAAAATGAAAACCTTCCAAAGCAAAACCCAAAGAGCAACAGAAAAACCTGGTAGCCGATTAGCAATACCCCTATTTTAAGTGCCCACCAGGCGAAAGAGAATTTGGGTACATCCATCCAACCTGTAATAGACTTGCTTACCCACGCAGTTGTGGTTCCTGTAACGGCAAAGCATATCATTATCCAGAAAAAATCAGTGCTGTTTACATTCCATTTTCGCTGAAGCTTTTTCAACATCATGCAAATGTGCAGTAAAAGACGCAGATTTTTTAAATCCAATATGAAAACGATCTTGTTAAAATAAGGCTTACAAATGCATGACAATAACTATAAATCTGTTTGCAGAATAGGCTGAAACTCACGCTGGACAAGGGAAAAAAAAATTAACAAATGTTGATATTTTGTGAGTACCGTACCTTATTTTTGCACTCGAATTAGGATTTTTTTCCACATTAGCCCAAACAAGTATGAGTCGCTATAGAAAAATCATTAACAACATTTTCAAATGTTGTGTCTTTATTAGTCTCCTTTCTTTCCATAGTAATTTATCAATAGCCCAGGACGGTGCAGCTCTCTTCAAGGCTAATTGTTCCAATTGTCATAAACCCGATGCTGATTACACCGGCCCGAAATTACAGGGTTGGAAAGAACGGCAACCCGATGGATTTGTTTATAAATGGGTACACAATCCATCAGCAATGATCGCTTCTGATGAATATGCAAAAGGCTTGTTTGCAAAGTGGAAAACCAGTGGTGTGATGACTGCATTTCCCCAATTAAAAAATGAAGATATTGATGCCATCATGGCTTATGTTGATACTTATAAACCTCCGGTTGCTGTGGGTCCAGCTGGCCCAGCCGGTGAACCAGCATCCGATAACTCCTTATTATTCGGTATTCTTACACTTGTTCTTGCAGTAGTTGCTTTTATATTATTACAGGTAAATAGCAACCTGCGCAAACTTACAGATGAAAAAGAAGGTATATTAAGAGGGGAACCTGTTCCTTTTTACCGCAATAAAACATACCTGATGACGGGAATTCTGCTCCTGTTCACTCTAGGTGGATATGTTACCATCAATGGGGCGATTGGCCTGGGCCGTATGAAAAATTATCAGCCCACGCAACCTATATATTATTCACATAAAGTTCATGCCGGCACCAATCAGATTAGCTGTTTGTACTGCCATGGCAGCGCACAGGATAGCAAGCATGCAGGCATCCCTTCGGTAAATGTTTGTATGAATTGCCATATGGCAGTTAAAGAATATAAAGGTGAAGCGATAACAAGGGAAGATGGTTCTTCAGTAAACGGAACAACTGAAATTAAAAAGCTTTACGCTTATGCGGGTTGGAACCCGGATACAAAACAGTACAATCCTGATAAAAATGGGGATGGAATGCCTGATGGCAGCCACCCGATTGAATGGGTAAAAATTCACAACCTTCCCGATTATGTTTATTTTAATCATAGCCAGCACGTAAAAGTAGGTAAGCAGCAATGCCAGACCTGTCATGGAAATATACAGGAGATGCCTGAGGTATTCCAGTTTGCTGAATTAAGTATGGGCTGGTGCATCAATTGCCACAGGGAAACGAAAGTTAATTTTTATAATAAGGAAAACGGTGAAGGAAATAAATTTTACAGCATTTATGAGAAATTCCATCGTGACCTGAAGAACCATAAAATGGATAGTGTAACAGTGGAAAGTATTGGTGGAACAGAGTGCCAGAAATGTCACTATTAAATCTGTAAAGGAGAAAATGACCAAATGCTTAGGGTAATGCATTTACTAATTTTCAAATTTTCAAATTTTCAAATTTTCAAATTGAATTATGAGTAATAATAAGTACTGGCAAAATTTCGGACAGCTTACTGAGAGTGACGCTTATAAAAAAGTCTCTCAAAATGAATTCCAGGAAGAACTGTTGCCCTTAGAGGATATTGATGATGGTTTGCTTGGCGCAAAAACGCCACGCCGTGATTTTTTAAAATATCTTGGCTTTAGTACTGCTGCTGCTGCACTTGCCGCAAGTTGCGAAATACCTGTACGTAAAGCTGTTCCTTATTTAAATCGCCCGGATAATGTTATTCCTGGTGTCCCTAATTTTTATGCTTCTACCTATGTAAATGGTGGAGATGCTATTAGTGTAGTGGTAAAGCAGAGAGAGGGCCGTCCCATTAAAATTGAAGGCAATGAGCTAAGCAGCATTACAAAGGGCGGAACAAATGCGCAAGCCCAGGCTTCTGTTCTGGATTTATATGATACCACAAGATTGCGTCATCCTTTGCAAAAAGCAGGCACTGAGTTTAAAGAAGTTACCAGCTTCGAAGCTTTTGATAAGATGATTTCGGATGCTATGACTGGCATCGCTGGAAAGCCGGTAGTGTTATTAACTTCTACAATTAATTCTCCCTCTACATTACAAATTATAAATGCATTTTTAGGCAAATACCCCGGAAGCCGCCATGTACAATATGATGCAGTGAGCCATAGTGGTATGTTGCTTGCCAACCAATCTTCTTATGGCAAAAGAGCAATTCCTTCTTACCAGTTAGATAAGGCGAAAGTTATAGTAAGTCTTGGAGCTGATTTCCTGGGAACCTGGCTTAGCCCGGTTGAATTTAACAGGCAATATGCATCGCAAAAAAGAGTTACTGGGGAAAGGCCGCAACTTAGCCGTCATATCCAGTTTGAAAGTATGATGAGCCTTACAGGAAGTAATGCAGACGACAGGTTTGTTCATGCCCCTTCTCAAACAGGTGCTGTAGCTTTGGCCCTATTGGCAAAACTTGGTGGTTCAGTAACTGCACCTACTGTTACAGATGCTGCCTTGGAAAAAGGCATTGAAAAAACGGCAGCATTACTTAATGCTAATAAAGGCGCAGCAGTTGT
>JBDSYV010000261.1:0-16006 GCA_040110925.1 Ferruginibacter sp.
AGAAACTTTTGTGCACGTGAGCGGTCTTATCAACGACATTAAAGAAGGTGATAAGGTTGAGTTCGAATTACAAAATGGTAAAAAAGGAATGAACGCTGTTAACGTAACAGTAGTAGGATAATTCAAAACATTTTTAATTTACATAGGGTTGCTGTAAAGCGACCCTATTTTTTTTGAAAATTCATCGTTAATAATTCCGCTGGTTACAATAACTGACCTATTCTTTTTTACATTTGCCCTTTAATCAAAACATATATGAAACAATTCCTGTTATGTATTTCCTTGCTGGCATCCTTTACCTCATTTGCACAAAAAAACCAGAACAGTACTTCATTGCCGGTGCTTCAATTAAATAAAGGGCAGCAAATAATAATTACAACAAGCAGTACTATGGATGCGGAAATGGGAATGGGGATGAATATGAAAAATGATGTAGTACAACAGAATACCCTGGTTGTAACCGATGTTAATGAAAAAACTTATACTGTAAATAACACTTTGGATCGTATGCGATTTTTGGGAAGCATGGCCGGGCAGGATGTAAACTTTGATTCAGATAAAAAAGAAGATCTTGATACCGAAATCGGTAAATCTGTAAAGGACAAAATAGGGAAAACAATTATTGCTACAATTGACCGTATTACAGGTAAAGTAAGTGTACAACCTAAAGAAATTATAGATACTAAAATGGAAGATAACTCTCTATCGGGTATGCTTGGTGGAAACCAGGGAAACGATGAGGAGAACGTAAGCAGTGCTTTCTTCATGATCCCAACTGGAAAAAAACCGGGTGATTCATGGATGGATTCTACTGCTGCAGATAAAATGAAATCTGTTATGGAGTATAAGTTTATTTCAATGGAAAAAGATTTGGCAACCATTTCTATCAAAACAATTACTTCAGGAACCAATACAATAGAAGCTAATGGAATGCAGTTCGACTTTAGCATGAATTCAAAATCTTCCAGCGAGATAATTGTAAATATGAAAACTTCACTGGTTCAAAAAAGGGCCGCAACTGCTGATATTAGTGGCAATATTGATATGATGGGACAATCAATGGATATTACATCAAAAGCCAGCAGCAACTCAGAATATAAATAATGTTGACAGTAGTTTGTTGACAGTGGATGGATTGAAAATTCGGCTTTACAATGTGCATTGATTTTTTGGCTCCACCCGAACACTGTCCAACTGGTGGGCAATTTCTATTTATACTTCCAACTAACAATTCCACATTCTTTACTCTACCACTGTAATCTTTTTTTGCAGCCAGTAATAACCTCCTGCGGCAGCAAAACAAATCACGCATATTAAAACCCATAAATTAAAAAACCCTAATTGGTATGCTATGATAGCACCGCTACTGCTGCCAATCACCTGTGCTGCGCTCCATGCCATAGTATACATACCTGCGTATTGCCCTCGTGTTTGTTCTGTGCTACGGGCTATGTAAAAGCTATTCATAAAAGGCATCGAGATCATTTCTGCTACGGTTATTATCAACATGCTGAATATCGCGATCATTAAACCACTGGCCAGGGGAAGGTTTAATATCAAAAAAGAAAATCCCATCAGGGTGGCACCATAGCTCATTAAAACTAAATAAGGCCTTTTTCCTTCAAGCTTAAACACAATAACCATTTCAAATAAGGCTATGATGATTCCATTGGTTGCCATTACCATACCGATCCAGAATTCATTCAACTTTAATCCATCTTTAAAATACAACGGCACTGTGGTGAATAACTGGAAAAAGCAAACTGCAAACAATATTTTAAACAGGAGGAAGTATAAAAATATTTTATCCCTGTGTGGTTTGATAACCGCTTTTGGCAAATCCTTTTCAACAGTATTTTTTTGTTGTTGAATTAATGAAACTTTAGGTAAAATAATTAATAGTAAAAAAGCGGCAACAATATTTGTACACCCATCAACCCAAAACAATAAATGATAATTTATAGCTGCCAGGAAACCACCCAACGCACTGCCTACACCCCAGCCAAGGTTGATGGCCAGCCTTACCAACGAAAAAGATTGTGTACGATTTTCTTTACTGCTGTAATGGGCAATTGCAGATGCATTAGCAGGCCTGAAAGATTCGTTTACCATACTAAGAAAAAATGTAGATAAACAAATACCCACATAAGTTCTCATCTGCCCCAGGACCATAAACAAAATGCCGCCCACTAATAATGAAAAGAACTGAGTATAATAAAAACCAAATCTGTCACTTATTTTTCCTCCAAGAAAAGCACCTATCACTGAACCAACGCCGTAAATAGCCACTACCCACCCACCCTGCTGAATTGTAAAACCAATATGATGGCAATACAGGGTCATAAATGCCAGCACCATGGAGCCACTTCGGTTTATCAACATCACAATGCCCAATAACCAAATGCGGCGGGTAAGGCCTTTATAGGCATGCCGGTAAAGGTTTACTGTTGCCTGTATCATGGCTATCTGCTGTAAAAAATGAAATCTTCTGTTTTAGGAGCGGCATTGAATACAGCTTCTACTTGCGGGGGAGGCATGGCAAGCTTCCTGATTTTGGTATCTATCCATGCCCCATCTACATGAATAATTGCGGCAAGCTTTTGCTGGTTCTTATATATTTCATGAACCATACTCCATTTTGCAAAATCATGAGAGCCTTTTTGAATCCGTAAGTTTATACTAATTTCATCACCAAAATTCAATTCTCTTTTAAAAACACACTCTTCTCTGAACAGCACCGGGCCGATGTTTAATGAAGTCATTAACGATGGCGATATACCATGCTCCACTAAAAAAGACATACGACAAAAAGCACCAAAATCATAATACCTCGAATGCAGTACATGAAAATTGGGATCAAGATCGGCCCAGCGTATTTCCAGTGTTTTTATATATGGTTCCATCTGCGTTAGCTATACATTATTTCATAATATTCTTTAGCCATACGGTTGCTGTCAAACTGCCAGCGTACATCACGCATACCATTTTTTACTATCTGCCGCCATAACGCCTGGTTCTCGTAATACATAGGAAGTACCTGGTTTTCAAGTATATCATAAAACTTTTCCAGGTCGTATTCATCTTGCTCATGCACACTCATACTTCCATAATCAGCCGGGGGAACTAAAAATCCATTATTACCATGATTGATAAATTCACAAATCCATCCGTCAAAAGTGCTGAAATTTACAGCACCATTCATTGCTGCAGACATGCCACTGGTGCCGCTTGCTTCCCTTGGCACACGGGGAGTATTTAACCAGATATCGGAAGCTTGTTTCAGGCGTTTACTCAGGGCAAGTTCATAACCTACACAAACAGCAGCATTATCATATTCTTTACTCAGGTTGACCAGCAAATTAAAATCACTTATAGCAGGATAATCTACTGGGTAAGGCTTTCCTGCCCAGATGATTTGTACCGGGTATTTTTTATTGGTCATCAACGCCCTGAATCGTTCCTCGTTCCTTGTAAGTAATTCTGCCCTTTTATAACCAGCAAAACGGCGTGCCCACACAATTGTAAGAACATCAGGATTAAGCAACATACCCGTCTGGTCCGCTACAAGATCAAAGGCCCTTTTTTTCAGGTAACGTTTCCTGTCAATAAATGCATCTTCATTATTTTCATTCATGAAATTATACAATTGCTTATCGGCCCAGTAATGCCAGTTTTGTGCATTTGTTATAGCTTTAATCTCACAAATACCTTCATATTTTTCCCACATTTTGCGGCTCACTTCACCATGTAACTGGCTTACCCCGTTAGCGATATGGGCAAATCTTAATGCAGCCAGGGAATGATTAAACAAATTATCGGTGATTCCACAAAGCTTTCTTACTTCCTGCAGGGGCATATCGCAGAAATAACTCATTTTTTCACAAAGAAAAAGATCATGCTTTTCATTACCGGCTTCTTCGGGTGTATGTGTAGTAAAAACAATTTTTTCTTTTACCGCATTTAAATCGCCATTATATTTCCTGTACAAATAAAAAGCAGCACTGATAGCATGCGCCTCGTTAAGGTGATATCGCTCTGCATTAAAGTTTAATTCATCCAATAATTTGGCACCCCCTACCCCAAGCAATATAAATTGTGCAACTTTAGTTGCTACATTGGCATCATACAATCTATGGCAGATAGTTTGTGAAACATAATCGTTTTCAGGCAGATCAGTGCTAAGCAAAAACAGGGGTGCTGTTTTAAATGTTTCCGGGTTTAAGTATAAAACCTTTACCCATACCGGGTGTTCGTGTATCGTAATCTGGAATTTTATCCCTGTATCTTCCAGGAAATTATAGATTTTTTCGTTCCACTGCACCTGCAGGGTTTGATCCTGGTTTCTTGCCTGGTCATAATAACCGTATTTCCAAAGAATGCCAATACCAATAAGATTTTGACGTAGCTCGTAAGCACTGCGAAGATGGGAACCGCTCAGGTAACCCAGGCCTCCACTATAAATCTTTAAGGGCTGATGTACTGCAAATTCCATTGAGAAATAGGCTACCCTGCGTTGATAAGCAGCGTCTGGTTCATAAGGAACGTTGTAAGAAGAAAAACTCATTGTTTAAAAATTGATTTTGAGGCTGCAATATAAATCGGAATTCACGAAAATACTGATGGCATTTCTTCATTATCCACATTCTAAATATTTTAATTAATAAAAAATATTTTTAGGTGCACCTAAATTATTATTTTTACAAAATGAACTTTTCTCATTCAGAAGAAAATTATATAAAAAATATTTACCATCTCCAGGATGAATCTGGTGAAGTAGCAGCAAGCAGCCTGGCGGCATTAATGCAAACCAAAGCTGCCTCCGTAACAGAAATGCTAAAAAAACTACATGGCAAAAAGATAATAAATTACCAGCCCTATAAGAGCTTTTCATTGACAGAATCCGGACTTAAAACTGCCCTGGAAGTAATAAGAAAACACCGACTCTGGGAATATTTCCTTGTAAACAAGCTGGGATTCAACTGGGATGCAGTGCATGAAATTGCAGAGGAACTTGAACATGTAAGCAGTACGGAACTTATCAGCAGGCTGGATAGCTTCCTGGGCAATCCTATGTTTGACCCTCATGGTGATCCTATCCCAGACAGCAAGGGGAAAATTAAAATGGTAAAGCATGTTGCGCTTTCAGAACTACCATTGAAGATCCCTGCCAAAGTAAGCAGTATTAAAGATCAAAGTGCATCTATGCTTCAAATGCTAAAGCATTATAACATCCACATTGGTAGTAATATAAAAGTGATGCGAAAATTCGAGTTTGACAGTTCTATAGAAATTAAAATTGAAAAAGGGCCTGTATCAATTATCAGTGGGCAACTATCGAAAAATATTTATTGTATAGTATGAATGAAATACGCAAACCTGAAGACAATTCTTTAAGCGAAGTGCATGCTTCGGTAGATACAACTACAGGCAGGGTAAAAGGCTGGAAAAGGGTATTTTCTTTCCTTGGCCCGGCATACCTGGTAAGTGTTGGATACATGGACCCGGGCAACTGGGCCACAGACCTGGCAGGTGGAAGCAAATATGGCTATAGCCTTATATGGGTATTGCTGATGAGCAACCTGATGGCATTACTTTTACAAGGATTATCTGCCCGGCTTGGCATAGTAAGGGGCCGAGATCTTGCACAGGCAAACCGTGAAGCTTATCCAAAATATGTAAATTTTGTATTGTACCTGCTGGCAGAAGTAGCCATTGCAGCCTGCGATCTTGCTGAAGTATTGGGCATGGCAATAGGCATTCAATTATTAACCGGTCTGCCACTAATATGGGGTGTAAGCATTACCGTGCTTGATACTTTTTTATTGCTATACCTGCAGAAAAAAGGTATTCGCAAAATGGAAGCATTTATTATTACCCTGGTGGGCATAATTGCCATTTCATTTTTAATTCAGATTATTATGGCTAAGCCATCCATAGCAGAAATGGCCACCGGCTTTATACCCATCTTTCCGGATAGTGATGCCTTATATATTGCTATCGGAATTATCGGAGCTACGGTCATGCCGCATAATCTTTACCTGCATTCTGCACTGGTACAATCCAGGAAAATTGAAAAAACAAATGCAGGAATAAAACAGGCCATTAAATACAACCGCATCGATACTACCATTGCCTTGAATATTGCATTTTTGGTCAATGCTGCCATCCTGATAGTAGCTGCAGCTGTATTTTTTAAAACTGGCAATTCAGAAGTTGCAGAAATAAAAGAGGCACACAGGTTGTTGCCAGCTTTTTTAGGCAAAACAGCGCCTATACTTTTTGCAGTAGCCTTAATTGCTGCCGGTCAAAGCAGTACTATCACGGGCACCCTTGCAGGGCAGATCATCATGGAAGGGTACCTTAACCTCCGCATCAATCCTATTCTTAGGCGCTTGATTACCCGGATAATTGCTATAGTACCTGCATTCATTGTTATTTTAATTTATGGCGAAAATGAAATAGATGCATTGCTGGTGATGAGCCAGGTAGTGCTTAGCCTTCAATTGGGCTTTGCCATAATACCGCTAATACATTTTGTAAGCGATAAAAAAACAATGGGCACATTTGCCATAAAACCTATAACAAAAATAGGTGCATGGTTAATAGCTACTGTACTGATTTATTTAAATTTGAAAATGCTGGTGAATGAAGTACAGCCCATGATAGCTACTTCATCTATGATTACTAAAGTAATCATTGCCCTCTCCGGCTTATCATTTATTGGCCTGCTGGCATACATCATATGTTATCCATTCATTCATAAAAAAATCATGAAAAATGTAAATGTACATGGCGAACCACTTCCCATCAGTCACCTGGATATTCCGGTGTACAACGATATAGCTATTGCACTTGATTTTAGTGAGAACGATCAGAAACTGATTGCATCTGCAATTGGCCAGGGAAATAAAAAAAGTTCCTTCCTGCTAATACACGTAGTAGAAAGTGTTAGTGCCACCCTTCATGGAAACCAGAGTGATGATTTTGAAACACGTAAAGACAATGAGAGGATGGATGGTTATATTGCCCAGTTAAAAGCAATGGGGTTCAGTGCCGGTTCTGAAATAGGTTATAAAAGCAGGGTAAAGGAAATTGTGCGGATTGTAAAAGAACATAAATCAGACATGCTTGTTATAGGCGCTCATGGGCATACCGGATTAAAAGATTTTATTTATGGAGAAACTGTAAATGCGGTGAGGCATGAAGTAAAGATTCCGGTGCTGGTGGTTACTTTGTAAACCGGCTTAGTTTTTCATTGATAAATTCATTCCATTTTTGCTGAATATCTTTCACCTGGCCATGTCTTGTTTGTTCATCATAATCATCCTGCAATTTATTCATGATAGTACAGCTTTCGTTGTAGAGCCTTGGTAACAATACATTCATATTACCCGTGGTGATATTAACTGCCTTTATTTTTTCCATAAAAATATTTACCCCCAGGTATGTAATATCAAAATGGATTTGCTCATGGGCAAGAATATATGCTGTATTTCTTCCTTCTTTAACCCATGATTTGGGTTTATTAAAAAAACAATAAACACTGATAATCAGGTCTCCGTTTGAACCTGTATTTTTCAATGCAGCCTTATACCCAAATCCGGAAACGGTAATGGCCGCCGCACGATGATTAATAACCGGGCTTCCCTGAAAATCTTTCCACTGCAAAGCTTTTTCAGGCCGGTAATATATTACATCATTCTCAGGTAAAGATGTTTGCTCTGTCCAGATAATATGCGTATTTAACTGGGCATTTATATCTGTAGAAATTAAGAACAACAAAATCAAATAAACAAATCGCATAAATCCTGGTGATTTTTAAACAAATAAACATAGAATTGTTTACTAACGGTCATAAGCGGATGGTAATTCGCATTTCTTTAATATTGTCAGCATGCAGAGAAATAACCTAACCGGTACGCTTTAGTGGGAATTTATTACACATATTTATTATTTTATGGGGAATAATATTGATTTGCTTACAATTTTTCAGATGTATACAATCAAACTTATTTTGGCAAGGTTTTGTAAATTATAAGAGTTAACTAAAATAAATTTTTATGAAAAAAATAATTTTTGCTACAGGAATGATATTTTCTTTAAGCCTTGCTTCAATTCATGCTGATGCTCAAACAACTACTACGAAAAGCAGAGCAGGTAAAAATGCAGCAATAGGTGCAGGAGCAGGAATAGTAACAGGAGCAGTAGTAAGCAAAAGGCACCCGGTTAAAGGCGCTGCTATCGGTGGAGCTGTAGGTGCAGCTGGTGGTTATGCATGGGGAAAGCATAGAGATAAGAAAAGAGGGAGAAAAGTTGTTTATAAGAAACATTCATAGCAGCGAACATACTCAAATTAAAAAGGAATTATTTCAGTATTATAAAAATGGAAACGGGCAGTGCCCGTTTTTTTCTTTAAGACCCGGTCAATTGCCAGACTCCCGCAGATATAAAAATTTTCCTCAGTAAAGACGACCAGCTTAACGAAGCATAGGTTGCGTTATCATTTCCCTATTTGCTCCAATGCTTTATCCACTTCCATCACGGGCAGCTTACATGTTTTATCCCGGCATACATAGATCATCGTTTGCCCCGGTACGAATTTGTTTACAAGCAGGGCAAGTTTGCTTTCTGCTTTACTTCCTAGTAAAATAATATTGGGTAAATAATGTTGATCAAATTCATGTCTCTTACTTTTAAAATCATCTCCGGTTATGGCAACTTCAAATAGCGGTTTGGTAAACCAGGCCTGAAGTATGCCCCAGTTTGCATAGAAATAAATATTTTTCTGAACATCTTCCCCCACGTTAGTCAGCATTTGTTTTGCTTTGCTGATATAATCTTCATTATAAAAAAAATGTCCCAGTAAAAAAAGATTCTTTGCCATTTCAGAATTAGAAGAAGGTATTACATTATCTGCCACTTCCATTTTACGGGAGATTAAATTGGAATGCTCGTTATGCGTATAAAAGAACATTTTTGATTTGGGGTCGAAGAAATGTGTGATTGCATAGGACGTTAATGTATTGGCTTCGTTCAGCCATTTTTCTTCAAATGTCGCCTGGTACAAATCGATGAATGCTGCAATGGTAAATGCATAGTCATCCAGCAAGGCTTTAATAGTTGATTTACCATTTTTATAATTGCGGGTCATCTCCCCGTTTTTGGCAATAGCGTGTTGTAACAGAAAGTCAGCATTGTTAATCGCCTTTGCTAAAAAAGCCTCATCGCCAAAGGCCCTGTAAGCATCAATATATCCGGAAATCATCAAGGCATTCCAGCTACTGAGGATCTTGTCGTCAAGGCCGGGTTTAACTCTTGCGTCTCTAATTTTCACCAGCTTTTCCTTGCCTGCATCAATTTTAATTTTTAATTCAGATGTTGTGAGGCCGAGTTTTTTTGCTGTTGCTTCTTCTGTTTCATGCCGCAATAAAATATTTTTCCCATGCTCCCAGTTGCCTGCAGCCGTAACATTATAATAGATAGAAAAAACATCAGCGTCGGCACCAAGTGCTTTCTCAATTTCTTCTTTGGACCATACATAATATCTCCCTTCTTCACCGTCGCTGTCAGCATCCAGCGATGAATAAAAAGCGCCTTCGGCTGATGTAAGCTCATGCTGTACAAAACCCAGTGTTTCGTAAACAACTTTTTTATATAACGGATTCTTTGTTTTTTGATAAGCATGTGCATACAGACTTACCAGTTGCGAGTTATCGTAGAGCATTTTTTCAAAATGCGGCACATGCCAATCGGCATCCGTAGCGTATCTTGCAAAACCCCCTTCCAGGTGATCGTAAATGCCACCATAGGCCATATTATCTAATGTAACTGATACTGCTTTCAGCGCCTCTTCATTTTTACTTAAATAATTATAATGCAGCAAATACTCCCAGTTGCAGGGCATGGGAAATTTGGGGGCCCTGTTTGCGCCGCCTTTTATGAAATCTAAATTGGCTTTCATGTTCCCGAACTGTTTATCCAGGTCGGCCATTGCAAATGTTTTACCATCTTCTTTGAAACTCACATTCTCCACCTGGTGAATTCCATTGGTAACCTGCTCAGCACTTTTCATTAATTTTTCTGGTTCCTTTTTTTGCATGTCTACAAAATATTCCAGCATCTGTATCCACTTACCTTTGGGAAAATATGTGCCTGCATAAAACGGTCTTCCATTTGCCAATGCAATCGCATTCAACGGCCAACCTCCACTTCCCGTGATGAGTTGTGCGGCTGCCATATACACCTGGTCCACATCCGGCCTTTCTTCCCTGTCAACTTTTATACAGATGAAATTATCATTCATCACTTTCGCCACTTCCACATCTTCAAAACTTTCATGTTCCATTACATGGCACCAATGACAGGCGGCGTAACCAATACTAATGATGAGCATTTTATTTTCCACCTTTGCTTTTTGTAAAGCCTTATCACCCCAGGGATACCAGTTTACCGGGTTGTGTGCATGTTGCAACAAGTAAGGACTGCTTTCGCTGATAAGTTCGTTGGTATAAGTATGATTTTCATTCATGTTTTTATTTTTAGCAGATTGACCACAGGAAGAATTGATCAACATGACAGTACATAATACAAAAGATTGAATTTTATATTTCATAACAAATTTATTGCTGGACCTTCCTTTCTCCTTAAAGTTAATCACTTAGATATTAAGTTACATGTATCGTTAAGAAATAAAGTGACTGCACAATATTGTAATCAACTATATTAAACATAGCGTCTATTTTGAACTTTTCATCTTGCTTCAAAGCAGGGTTTTCTCCCCGGCTAGCCCATGGCCCTATTGGTGTTCTAATCCTTTTTAGGGTCCTTAATATCATGTGCATTTCCACAATGCGGACATACATGGCCATTACGCACAACTTTGAGTTGTAGGTTACTTTATTTGCGCCAATATGCTAATCAGGTATTAGAACGATATACATCAACGACACAAACATTTTAGCACATTTCCAAAACAAAAAATAACCTTAAGCAAAATCAAACTTTGCAATAGATCAAAAATTTGACAACACAATCAACTTTCAATAATGTACATGACACGGAATAATCTTAAATTTAGTTTTTACTAACAAGCTAATGACTGTTAATGACGATATAATCATTTGGGTTAAAATCTACACTAAAGACTTATTTAGTTACACGCATATTAAAGTGCAACAGAAGCAAGTTGCAGAAGATTTGGTGCAGGAAACGTTTCTTGCTGCTTATCAATCACATCACAAGTACCAGGGTAAAAGCAGTATAAAGACCTGGTTATTTTCTATTTTAAAACACAAGATTGCCGACTACTACCGCTCAAAGTACAAAACCAGCTCAGTATTATCTTCCGGAACCATAGAACAGTTTTTTGATGACAACCAAAGCTGGAAACCGGAATACCGCCCAAAAGACTGGGGCAATGAAGAAGAATTACTGGACGACCCTGATTTTACAAAAGCCCTTAAAAACTGCTTTCAGCAGTTGCCTGGAAAATGGTCATCTGCAGTGCAAATGAAATTCCTTGAAGAAAATGATGCAGATAGAATTTGCTCACAACTTGAAATTACCAAAGCTAATTACTGGCAAATCATTCACAGGGCCAAAATCCAATTAAGGAATTGTTTAGAGTTAAAGTGGTTTAAGCAATAAACAAAAATATTTGTCAGGTTTTTAATACATGTGCGACTAATCATTAAACAAAACCATTTTTTATGAAAAGTAAAATCGCACAAACTATTATTTCAGGACTGATTGCCACAGCCGTTATGACGGTGGTAGGATTAATGGCACCTTATATAGGATTACCAAAGATGAACCCTGCCGAATTACTTTCCGGTATGATGGGTGCTCCGCTGATAGCAGGCTACCTGATGCATTTCATGATAGGAATTATTTTCGCCGCTGCTTATGTCTACCTTTTCAATTCGAAAGTTCATTTGGGTAGCAAGTTAATAAAGGGCGGTTTATTTGGATTATCCGTATTCATCTTAGCACAGGTAATGATGTTTTTAATCAGTAAATTAATGCCAATGCCAATGGTGGAAGGCAATATGATGCTGACGATACTCGGTTCTCTTATTGGTCATTTGCTGTATGGTATTGTTGTGGCACTTATTGTTCCAAACTACTATATAGAGCAACTCCGGAACAATATAAGTACTGCTCATGTATAAAATGTTTTTATGAATATTATGAATACCATAATGTTGTCTTGTGTTAAGGCAACACAACTTATGGAGTTAAGAGAATTTAGTCCCCTGAGTCTAATGGAAAAAATTCAGTTACAGATACATGTAACTATGTGTTCCGGTTGCAAAAATTATATGAAGCAGACTAAACTTATCAATGAATTGCTTCGCAGAAATTTTGAAACAGCACCCGATGTAGTTAATACTGATGAACTTGAATCAACCATAGTTTCAAAGCTCCGGTAATTTTTTTTCCGGCTGTTAAGGAGACTTGTGATGGAACCAAAGTTAGCAGCAATTTTTCCAGCCTAAGTTATGAATCACCCAGTAGCATATAAACCCATGTAATGTTCCTCAATTTCTATATCACACCCTCATAAAAAGTGCCCGCTATTGCAGCTAACATTAATTCAGGCATCTTTACTTTGATATCCTTATTTTATCGAAGAGATCGCTTTTTACCTTTACTGCTTCCTACTATCCCCTATATAGTAATTCAAATAAACCTGGTAAACTAACGGACTGGCATAAGTGGGCACAAATCCTTTAGCAGTTGTCCCCGAGGTGGGACCTTTTGATACTATCCCCCCAAAGATATAACCTATCATAGCCCGCCCTGATGTATCATCTGGGATTTTACTGACATCAATCACCATGGGATTATTTGCCATTGTATATTGCGGTACAGGAATAAATACAGCATTTGACCCGATACGCCCTGGTAACAGTGGGGCATATGGAGGCAACTGTATGTACTCTTTGGAATTATTTATACCCCCGCCTGTGGCAATGGTAGATGCAATGTTTGAGAATGGCATGGAGATGCCATGATCGCCGATAACAAGTTTGGCAGAATCTTTTTCATACATCTTATAACTGATGCCTCCAAAAAATGAGGTTACGGCAACCTGTATGTTTGGATCTGCCAGGGAAGCAAAGGCACAGGAATATTGGTTTACCTGCTGCTGAAAAGAATCCACTGTAATGGTGGGTTTACCCGCAGACAAACCATCAATGAAAACCGCTGCCCTGTATGCCTCATCTTGTTTAGTAAATACACCTCCGTATAAAATAGCGCTTCCGCCACTGCCTGCAACTCCCGGTACTACATTCATATCCCGCCGATGTAAATTTACCGGGTCAACCAACGAGCTGGTATCAGCGATAACCCATGGGTTTCCCTGTTGCAATGTGAAAGTTCTTATGGCATTGGTATAAAGGCCGGTTCTTCCGGAACTATATTCGCTGTTATAATTCTGACCACCTACCAGGTAAAAAAAGCCATTGTTATATAACATGGCACCACCTGTTACCTGCACAAAGGGGCTAACAATATTTTTTGTAAAAGCAGCATCCACCAAGAGGTTTCTATTTTCGCTTTGAACGATTGAGATCATTTGTGCCAGGTCAATTTCCAGGAATACATTGGAGGTCATATTAAAGTGCTTAGTCTTGTCAAGGGTAGTATAACCGCCGCACATATAAAGAAGATTGCCTACCTGGCAATAGGCTGCATTGGTTGCACACATTACAGCTTGCCAACCCGGAGTGATGGGCTTGCTCCAGCTTTTTTGCTGGCTGATGTTAATTACCCAGATGGAATCGTTTGCAACAGTGGGCCCAAAAGGCACAGGGTTATTACTAGTACCATGAAACCCCCCTTTTTGACCGCCAATAAAAATCCAGTAACCATTGTAAGACCCAAACACGAAGGAATGTAGCGCTGGCACAGGGAAGTTCAATTGCATAGGCTCCACACTGTAGTACAATGGCGATTGAAATGCTGTACTATCACCAGCGGTTACATTCAGTAATGCTTCCAGGTTGATCCCTTTTTTTACTGTAGTCTGGTTGTCTTTTTTCTCTTCATTACAGGCGAAAAAAAAACAACAGGTTATTGCCAGTAATAAAAAAAACTGGTTATTTTTTTTGTGCATGAGTTGTAAGGTTTGATGCGTTTAATTGATCGATCCACATATACAATAATTTGCGTTGGGCTGCCGACATATCCCTGGTAACAGGCATGAACAAGGGATATTGCCAATTACTTTCGTTGGTCAGGCTTTTAATTTTTTGACCGATAAAAGCATCTCCCCATGTTGCTTCATTAATGGGAAGGATTACATCCATAATCGGGTAGATCATCTTATACAATTTTAATACTTTTTCGTAAACTACTTCCCAGGTTATGGCTTGCGCTCCGTTCATGTAGGGAGCCAGGGAAGCGTCATCCGCCAATACCCGGCATACTACCAGGCAGGAATTCATGGCGAGGTATATAAAGGCAGCCATGGAAAAATTCTTAGGAAATTGTTCATCCACTGAAGTTGGAAATACATAAGTAATACACCCATCATCTGTAACAGGAAATGTAAGGGCCACACCATCATAGATTTGTTGATTCATATTTGTGGCTGACATTGTATTCAGGTTGCATGCCTGGAAGGTAAATTCAAAGGCATCCTGTTGCGGAACGGGTAACCCTCGTTTAAACACCCGCAGGTAACAAGGCCCCTTAGGCAGCCCATCAGACATGTAGTTGCCAGGTGGTTGCTGGTTTTGCTCTGCATAAATTCCAGCCTGGTCAGACAACAGGTATAAATCATCTTCCTGCCACATTTCAACCTCGTCCAGCCAAATGCTGAAAGCCCCATTTTGGTAATTAACCCCTTTCTGTAATGCAAGATCTGCCACACCGGCGGTTGTAATAAACTGGCTCATTTCATAATCGCCTGGTTCAATAGAACCGATGAAGAGAGGGCTGGAACCATCGTCTGGCTTAAACGATACATTTATATTTCCAACAATATAATTTATAAAATCCTGGTAAGGTTGTATATCTCCAATACCTGCATATCCTGGTAGGTTGCCGGGGTTTGTACCATACTCAATAAGCATATTACAGAGATCGAGCGAAATTAAATCCCCTTGTGCGTTAACTAAAAATGGAATGGGTGCCAGGTTAACAGAAGCGGGTATGCCCAGTGGTTGGCTCGTTCCATTTGGTACAGGATCAGGGATGTTTGTTGTGATGAGAGACAGCGGTACTGCAAGGGGATTTTTTAGGATCCGGCAGATGGATGCTGTTTTCATTCCTGTTTTTTGCCAGGGAGTAATGGAGCCTGTAATTGATATCCTAGCCGGGTTCTTTTGTATGGAAACCTTGTTACCGGCGGCAGTAGTTACCTCCACTGTTGGCATCACGTTATACCGGGGGTTACGCACTTCGTACACTTCGTGTATTAAAATTTTGATGAAGATTCCGTCAACCTGGTCTCCTGCCAGCGGGGAAAGGAGCTTCACCAATTCATTATCAGGGCCTTCTATAGTTGTAAAAAAACTGGCAGACCCTCCCATTGGAATCATTTTGGCATAGTTCAATACCCGGTTAAGGTTCATAAACCGAACCGTACTCTTTGCCGGCATACCTTTAAAATAAGTTATATTATTTCCATCTACTACATTGTAAAGCCCTGCCTGCCCGAAAAAAATCTGTGTGCAAAGCTGGCCTTCCGAATCCACATCACACAGGTAAGCCGAGGTACGCGAACCCGGGGTAAAATAATCTTTATTAAAAGACAATTCGGCCCCCATGAGTTGAGCAATGTTATTATCCAATTCATCAATATTGGCTGAATTGTAAGTTACCGGTGTTCCCTGGAGTGATGGCACCGTGATACCTGTCACCACTACATTATCCAGCGTCATGCTTATATCGCCATAATAATTCCAGTAACCGGGGTTCATACCGCCATTTCCGACATTTATATTATTGTAGAATTCTGCATAGCTGCGGTCTGCAGGATATGTGCCCATGGGGT
>JBDSYV010000262.1:0-5520 GCA_040110925.1 Ferruginibacter sp.
GAGGTCTCAAATAATTCTCTGCAATTACCTTCCAACAGAAGTTCAGATTGCTTCCGCGCAACGAGATTTGAGTAAAGCAAAAAACATTCTGAAATGCGCCTCGCAAAGACGGAAGCCGGGTGTTTCAATGCACAGCCGTGAATAACCATCATAAATAAGTGTAGAAATATTAACCTTACCACAATCGATCGTCCCTCTCCTTAGGAGAGGGATAAGAGGGTGAGGTCTCCAATAATTCTCTGCAATTACCTTCCAACAGAAGTTCAGATTGCTTCGGCGCAACGGGATTTGAGTAAATCAAAAAACATTCGGAAATGCGCCTCGCAAAGACGGAAACCGGGTGTTTTAAAGCCCAACAGGTATCCACTATGCTTTCATTCCGGGCAGCTTCTCCTTGCAGCTTTCTGCCAGGCCTGGGACGTTGCGTATTTACTTAGCCGCAATGTCTCATCCCTTGCTTTGTGCGTTGGCAGGGACATTTCGGATTTCATTACCTGGCCATTAATAATATATAGCACCGCTCTTTCTCCGGAGAAAAAGAGAAGGAGAATGAAGCTGCCCATCAGTATAAACCTCAAAATCTCTCAGCTTTGCACAATGCCCAGGGAGGAGATATCTGACTACTGTGTTTTCAACAAAAACAACAGGCGGCTCAAAGCCCGGTGGCGGTGGCGGCGCAGGATTTAGTAACGGTGGCAGTACCGGCAATGGTGGCAACGGGGGGTTTGGGATGATACTGGTACACTATTAAACTATTAAAACTGTAAACTGCATGCCAAAGACTGCCGACTGTAAAAAGTCCAGCAAATATATTCATACAATATTTGGAAAGAAAATGCCCGGTTGAATGACCGGGCATTAAAGTTTTAATCAGCAATTGATGGCAAATAAAAACAAAGCACCCCGGCTTTATAGGCATCACTCACCAATTGTGGCGGCGTATTTTGGGGTAAAAGCATCAGCCCTTCATTACAACTGTAATAAAATTCCCGGGTGAGATAAGAATGCAGCACTTCATTACTTTTATATAAAGCTGAAATGGATTGAAAAATATCATCCACATTTATTAACGACGATTCGGTTTTCAAACAATATAAAATCACTTCTACTTTTATATAATTATCATAAGCGCTTACGGCTTTCGAGGAAAAATCACCGGGAAGGGTTTGTCTCCCATTTTGCAGATCAGCAGCAGAAAATTCCCGGGTGGTCTTATTGTACGCAGCATCATTGGTTATCATATCAAAAAATTTAGGAAATAAAGATAGGCGGGGAGGCATGCTTCTGTCAATGAGATTTATTACAAACCTTTATGACAAATATCATTTGATTTTCCGCAGCGGAAAACTAGAAGCAGGTAGTGAGTAACAGGATGACTTTCAGTTCTATTGATGTTGGTGGACCAGGTTATTAAATTATTGACTTATTGACTATTGACCAAACAAAGCAGGTCTAACAAAAAGACCCCGGGCACTAACCCGGGGCTCAAACTAAACGCTGCTATGAAAAAAAAACCTTACTGGTAAACTCTTACATAATCAACAATAAGCCACTGCGGGAAATAGGTAGCGGTATCCGGGTTACCGGGCCAGTTACCACCCACCGCAAGGTTGATGATGAGATAAAAGTTTTCATTAAAAGGATAATTATTTGCGCCAAAATCAGCAATGGTATAAGTTGAATACAAGTTGCCATCTACAAACCATTTGATAGAATTCTGTTGCCATTCCAGGGAAAACACGTGAAACTGGTCATTGAAAATACCTGAAGGTAAATTATAATTTCTTCCCAGTTGAATACTCCCGGGGCCCGGACCAAAATGCAACGTGCCATAAGTACGGGAGGGTTCATGGCCGATATTTTCCATGATATCTATTTCACCGCTTTTGGGCCAGCCACCAAAAACATTGTCCTGTGGCATCATCCAGAAGGCGGGCCAGATGCCTTTACCTTTTGGCAGTTTTGCCCTGAAATCAATACGGCCAAATTTGAAAACCTTTTTGCCCCTTGTAATCATTTTTGAGGAGGTATATGTTTTGCCGCCCACATTCTCAGGCCTGGCCTCAATGATCATTTTCCCATCCTGGAAAACGGTGTTGGCCAGCTGGTAATATTCCAACTCGCTGTTTCCCCATCCACAATTGCCCGGGCAGCCATCGCCATTCTCAAAGGCCCAGTCTATTGTATTTAATGCAGTGCCATTAAATTCATCTGCCCATGCAAGTGTGTAACCAGGGTAACTTGTTGGTGCATCATATCCGGCATTGGTAAAAGGTATTTTTGTGTCATCATTCAGGATATTGCCAATGCCCGTTCCTTTATAAATTATGGCATTAACGGGTGAACTTAGTACCACCCTAAAATCATCTGTTCCTTCCCGGATATCGTCTCCAATTACATTAATGTTGACCGTCTTTTGAGTTTCATTCGGAAGGAACGTAATTGTTTGTGAAGCTGCAGTAAAATCTTCTCCTGCTTTGGCAAAGCCTTCAACCGTAGAATAATTTACAGTGATGGTCTGGGTGGATGGTTTATCCAAACTTACCAGAAAAGCAAAAGGTCCGTTCACGTTTCCTTCGGGCAGGTACACATCGTTTATTGAAATTTTAATATTTGAAGTAACAGGTGGCTGTGAGCCAGCACTACCGCCTTTGGAGCAATTGCCCATAAGTGCAGCAAGGAAACTAAAAAATATTATATGCATTGTTTTCATTTTGTTCATCTTAATAATTTTGATTTACCAAACATAGGTTGTTGCCGAACCACCCGGTACAGAAGTACGGCAAAAGATAGTATAGAAACGACTAAAATAATCGGGCCATTATATAGCAACCTGTAAGTCATCATAATTTAATTTTTTCTGAGAAGCGTATAAGTCTTGATGAACTGCCCACCAGAATATCAAATATTCCGCTCTCTTTTACCCATTCGCTTTTTATGTCGTTATAATACTTAAAGGCATTTTCATCCAAGGATATAGTAACGGTCTTAGATTCACCAGGCTGAAGAAATACTTTTTCAAAACCTTTCAGCTCCTTTTCAGGACGGGGTAAAAGGGATACTTCCTGCTTTACATAAACCTGTGCCACTTCTGCACCAGCTTGCTTACCTGTATTTTTAATTGTAAAACTTACTATTGCACCCTTTCCGGCAGCGCTTACTTTAGGATTAGAATACACAAAACTTGTGTAGGAAAGACCATGCCCAAAAGCAAACTGGGGTTCTACTTTCCATGTATCAAAATAACGGTAGCCCACATAAATATCGTCCAGGTAATGCACATTCACAGAATCACCCGGGTACTGACCTAATTTATGTGAAGGATGATCTTCTAAATGTTTTGGAAAGGTCATTGGCAATTTACCAGAAGGATTCACTTCGCCAAAAAGTATCCTGGCAAGCGCATTCCCACCCTCCATACCTGCATACCAGGCTTGTATAACAGCGGGCGCATTATCTATCCACTGAGACATATCTATAGCACCTCCTCCCATTAATACGACAACTGTTTTTGGATTGGCCTTAAGCACTGCTTTGATAAGTTCATCCTGGCCAAAGGGCATTGTCATGTCAGGCTTGTCAAAGTCTTCTGCGTCATAAGCATTATCTGACCAAATGGAATAATTATAGCCATGCGTCCATCCGCCAACCAATATTACCAGATCGGATTTTGAAGCAAGCTCTGTTGCTTCTTTTATCAAACCCATATTTGCGCCTGCGCCCCTGGTAATATCATACCCCTGGGCATAACCTATTTTAATATTACCTGCTAAATTTTGAATGCCCGCCAAAGGCGTTATTTCATAAAAAGCCCTTATCTGCGAACTGCCACCGCCCATTGCCTGCAGGCGTGAAGCATTCTGCCCAATGACTGCAATTGATTTCAAGTTGCCTTTTTTTAAAGGAAGAATATTGCCTGAATTCTTCAACAATACTATACCTTCTTCTGCAACTTTTGCTGCTGTTTGCTGGTGCGCCCTTGTATTGAAATCTCCTTTTGGCCCACCCTTGCTGTCTATCATTCCTGTTTTGAACATCACATACAATATTCTTTTCACCTTCTCATTTACCAGGTATTCAGGAAGCCGCCCTGCCTTAACCAGCGCCACTACCGTATCTCCCATAAAAAATTTTCCGAAATCAGGATTGGGCAGCATGTGCAGGTCTGTACCCATCTCAAGGTCCATACCGTTCCACATGGCTTGCATAGTATTATTTACAGCATCCCAGTCACTCATCACAAGGCCCTTAAAGCCCCATTCGTTTTTTAATATTTTCGTAAGCAGGTAATGATTTTGTGAAGCCCATTGGCCACGGAACTTATTATAAGAACCCATCAATGTATTCACTCCAGCCACCTGCACTGCAGCTTTAAAACCGGGGAGGTAGATCTCTCTTAATGCCCTTTCACTCATTTGTACATCAATGGTATGACGACGATCTTCCTGGTTATTTCCTGCATAATGTTTTACACAGGCAGAAACGCCCTGGTCCTGTACTCCCCTGATATACCCTACTACCATTTTGGACACCAGGAACGGGTCTTCACTCTGGTACTCAAAATTTCGTCCATTCAACGGTGTCCTGATTATATTGATACCCGGGCCAAGAATAACATTTTTACCCCTATATTTTGCTTCGCTGCCTAGTACTCCCCCATACGCATAACCGAGTGCGGGGTTCCAGGTCGCAGCCAGGCAAACACCCGTGGGCAGGTATGTACTTGAATCCGGCAGGTTATTGTCCAGTACCCAATCACGGCCATGCTCAGGCCTAACGCCATGCGGACCATCAGAGCAAACCAGTTCCGGTATACCTAAACGTGGCACTCCACCGGAAGTAAAGGAAGAAGAAGCATGTATCATATGCACCTTTTCTTCCAGTGTCATTTGTGCAATAAGCGATTGAATCCTGGCAGAAGTATCTTTTTTAATTTGTGCTGCAATTGGAAGCGACAGTGAAATTGCTACAATGAGCAGGCCGGCATTTTTAAGTTTTTGTAATGTCATAATTTTCTCTTGTGTCAGTTAGTGCCGGCATTGCTGCCTGCTGAAATAAATTGAAAATAATTAAGATTAAACCCGCCTGCAGCTGCTAATATTCTTAACTGGTTCCATCCCTTATTTAATTGCACAGCACGGATAGTGTTGGTGGTCCATTGTCCTGTTTTTCCATTGGAATTAATAAGAAGCTCTGAAACTTCCTGGTTGCCGATAAGCAGGGTAAGTTTGCTGCTTTTTTCTGTGCCTGCAACACGGATATTCAGATCGTACATTGTTTTTTCTGCAGCGTAAACACTGTATTGCAGCCATTCCCCGTTTTGTATCCAACCTACATTGTAACCGTTCGTTATGTCATCTGAGCAGGCTTCTATATCTACGCCATCATTACGATATTTACCTCCACTATTCCATTGTGTTCGTGTATTTGTTGACACCCAGTATTCTGCAGAATCAATATCGTGGTAGGCTATTCCGCTTCTGCCCATATCATAATCTGATGCATATACTATTGTGCCAT
>JBDSYV010000263.1:0-8558 GCA_040110925.1 Ferruginibacter sp.
TGGGATTCGAACCCACGGTACAGTTTAACCCGTACGACGATTTAGCAAACCGTTCCTTTCGGCCACTCAGGCACCTCTCCTTTTTATACCTGCCTTGTTTAAGGGGCAGCAAAAATACAGATACAAACCTTACTACCCAAACAATATTGAAAATAAAAATTCCAGCTCTTTTTAGCTGGAAAGTATTTTAGAAATTAGTCTCAATTACATCGCCGCCAGTTGCACCTTTTGCTGCAATTCTAGTACACTTTCTTTAAATAAATTATCTGTATCCATAAGATCTTTTACCGTTTGACAACTGTGTATAACAGTAGTATGATCCCTGCCGCCAAAATGTTCACCAATTGTTTTTAAAGAATTTTTTGTAAATGCTTTTGATAGAAACATAGTAATCTGCCTGGCCTGTACAATTTCTCTTTTTCTTGTCTTTTGCAAAAGCTTGTCATAAGGCACATCAAAATAATCACATACCATTTTCTGGATGGCATCGATGGTTATCTCCTTGCTTGAAGATTTTACAAAATTGCGAAGTACTTTTTTGGCCAATTCAAGGTCTATTTCTCTTTTATTGAGCGAAGATTGTGCCAACAAGGATATTAAGGCACCTTCCAGTTCACGTACATTGCTGTTAATATTATAGGCAATATATTTCACCACTTCACGTGGCATTTCAAGCCCGTCATTCTTCATCTTGTTATCCAGTATTTCTATCTTTGTATCATAATCAGGCATTTGCAAGTCTGCACTTAATCCCCACCTGAAACGGCTCAGTAAGCGCTCCTGTACACCTTCCAGATCTTTTGGCGATTTATCACTTGTAAGTATGAGTTGCTTACCACTCTGGTGAAGATGGTTGAAAATGGAAAAGAAAGCATCCTGTGATTTTTCGGCCCGGTTGAAGAACTGTATATCATCAATTATTAATACATCAATCAATTGGTAAAAATGAATAAAATCATTTATGGCATTGTTGCGGCCGTGATCAATAAACTGGTTGATGAATTTTTCAGAGCTTACATACAAAACCACTTTGTTTTGGTTTAGCTTTTTTACCTCATTACCTATTGCCTGGGCAAGGTGAGTTTTACCAAGACCTACTCCTCCATAAATTACAAGAGGATTAAAGGAAGTGGCACCTGGCTTCTCGGCAACTGTTTTACCAGCCCGACGGGCTACCCTGTTACAATCACCTTCTATAAATGAATCGAAAGTATAAGCGTGGTTCAGCTGCGGATCAATCTGCATCTTTCTCAAACCCGGGATAACGAAAGGGTTCTTAACAGGATTATTTATAACTAAAGGAAAATCCATTTCGTTGTTTGAATAAGATTTATATCCATTGCCCGGCACATCCATCGTAAGCGGTTTATTTTTACTGTTGCCGCTATCAACCATTATCCTGTATTCTAATCTTGCTTCCTTTCCCAGTTCACGTTTCAATGTTTTGGCAAGCAGAGTTATATAATGTTCTTCAAGGTACTCATAAAAAAACTGACTTGGAACTTGAATGGTTAAAATTTTATCTTTTAATGCTACTGCCCTGATGGGCTCAAACCAGGTTTTATAATGCTGCCATTCTACGATGTCTTTAATTATCTCTAAACATTCAGACCATACTTTTTCAAAAGCTTTCTCCATTATTCCTGTAGCAGTTTATATATGTTGAGTATTACTATTTTTCTCCGGGATGCTTGCCAAAAAATGATATTGAATTTTTCAAAAAAAAATTTTTTCGCAGGACAGCGAATATCAAAAGAAATTATCCAAAAAAAAAATTTTTTATTCATTTGTTTTTTCACCAATAATCACAGTATGGCTTTTTACCAAATTTTTCTTTTTACCCCGTTCAAATTCAAAATCCATACGACCTAGTACAATACCCGACCACCCTACCTGGTTCACAATAACATCATCCCCTTTTTTATTTTTATAAACAAGGGGTTGATCAAAAAATGTATGAGTATGCCCCCCGATAATCAAATCTACATTTTCTGATTCCTTCGCCAATACCTCATCACTTACCTTATTATCCTTATATCTGAAACCCAGGTGGCTCAGACAAATTACCATATCGCAATCTTTATCATTTTTCAGCAAATTTGCTGTTTCATTTAGCTTCTGAATGGGTTCAAGGTATTTCGTGTTGCCATATAAATTATCAGGTACTAATCCTCTCAATTCTATACCAACACCCGTTATCCCAATTTTTAATTTTCCTTTTCTCACTATAGTATAAGGCAAGAATTTATTTTCCATTGCAGTGCCACTAAAATCATAATTACAAAGTAATACAGGGAAAGAAGCATGTTGTAACTGCAAGGCAAAATTTTCAAGTCCCAAATCAAAATCATGATTGCCCATAGTTACAGCATCATAGCCCATTGCTGCCATAGCTTTTATTTCCGGTTCTCCTTTATACAAATTAAAAAATGGGGTGCCCTGGAAGATGTCTCCTGCATCAAGTAACAAAACATGCTGCTGTTCACTGCGTATTTTTTTTATTTTGGCTGCACGGGGTGCCACGCCTCCCAGTCCCTGGTTCTTACTGCCATCCATGGGGAAAGGTTCAAGCCGGCTATGTACATCATTAGTGTGCAGTATAGTAAGCCTTTGAACACAATTCATTTCTTCAATGCCCGCCATTACACTATTAGAAGTGAATATTGCCCCTGCTGTAAGAGCCGCCTGCCCGATAAATTTTCGCCTAGTTTGCATTGCTTACCCTGTTTTCAATTTGTGAGGAAATTTTTTTACCGGCTTTGGTAAATCCGGTAAAATAGTCAATCAACGCATCCCTTAATAAGTACCCATTGGTTTGCTGTGGCAGTGACCTCAGCATTTCGCAATAGTCACCCCCATTTGCCACATAATCATTGGTGAGAATTTTATAGTTACTATTTACATCCAATGCTTTACCATCAATTAAAACATTAATTGCTTTTTTTCCTCCCTGTCCGCCAGGCAGTTCCTTTATCTGCCAGCTTATATGAGAAACTGGCCATCCTCCCAAAGTGGAAATATGATCACAGAGTTCCTGCATCACCTTACCTGGTACCGTCATTAAAACAAGTGTGTTATCAAACGGTGCTAACTCAAAAACTTTTCCCAATGTTATATCCCCCGCCGCAAGTGTATTAAGTCTTATTCCCCCGCTATTCATAACCGCACCGTCAATTTTGGTTTTAAGTTGCTGCTGTCCTTCATAAAAAATAGCATCGGCCACCAGGTTTCCCAATGTACCTTCAGGCTGTTGTCTATCTAAAGTAATTGCAGATACTGCTATCACCCTATTCATACGCATGTGTACACTATCTGCATAGGGTTGTACAAGCTGAAGTAAGCTGCTGTCTTTGCTTAAAGCATTATTTATTTTGTAAGTAGCATATTCAAGCCTTTGACTCTGGTAAACCGTTTGGCATGCACATATCCAAAATACCGTAGCTAAAAAAAAACTGATTTTCCACCTGAGTTTCATAGCAGACAAGATAGCCTGTTTTTTTACTAAAAAGAACGACCATTAAAGTTTTTTTTTGCAATGGCATTTTCTTTTCCCGATGTGTTTATTTTCTGAAATCTTATGATAAATAAAGTTAGTTTTGTGCACTTAAAATTTCATTATGAGTTACGAACTTACAGGCAAATTGATCGTTAAATACGATACCGTACAGAAAACAGAATCTTTTAAAACCAGAGAATTCGTGGTTGAAAAATCAGAAGATATCAATGGTCGTACCATTACCAATTATGCAAAATTTCAATGTGTACAGGATAAAACTGCTATTGTAGACAGGGTTAATATTGGCGACGACATAAAAGTGTATTTTAATATAAAAGGTACCCGCTGGGAAAAAGAAGGCAAAGTAAATTACTTTACCAACCTGGATGCATGGCGTATTGAGCAACTATTGCAACCATCTGCAAAAACAAGCCCTATTGATAATGAATATATGGAACCGCTTGATACTTTTAGTGCATCGTCTCCGGAGGCAGTGGATGATTTGCCATTTTAATTTTTTTTTGTTACCAACTTTAGAATAACTATCTAACATTGTTGTGTCACTCACTTCTACTTTTGCAGCATCATGCAGCCTTAATGGCGTTACATATTTAAAATTATGTAACCTATGATACAATCTCTTTCTTTAAAACTTACCGCAACACAGGCAGCAGATGATAATGCACTGAAAGAAGAGGTTGCAGCAGCTGCAGGCAGGAAATTATCCGACATCAGCGGATATCATATTATCAAAAAATCAATTGATGCCCGGGGAAAAATTATATACATCAACCTGCAGGTTAATGCTTTTATCAACGAACCATTTATTGAAAGAGCCTTAACCCCATTTCATTTCTTAGATGTAAATAATGCAACCAAAAGCGTAATTATCATTGGTGCAGGACCTGCCGGGCTTTTTGCAGCGCTTAAGTTATTAGAAGCCGGCATAAAACCCATCCTCATTGAAAGAGGAAAAGATGTCCGTAGCCGCCGCAGGGACCTTGCCATTCTAAACAAAGAAGGCATCATTAATCCTGAAAGTAATTATTGCTTTGGCGAAGGTGGTGCAGGTACATATAGCGACGGCAAACTTTATACACGCAGCAATAAGCGAGGGAACATAGATAGAATCCTTTCATTGTTTTTACATTTTGGTGCAGCAGAAAATATCCGCTACGATGCTCATCCACATATAGGCACTAATAAACTGCCGCAAATAATTACTGCCATGCGGCAGTTGATAATGGATTGTGGTGGCGAAATTCATTTTGAAAAAAAACTTGTAGACTTCACCCAGAGAGAAAACCATATTACCGCAATACAAACAGCAGATGGAGATTCAATTTCGGCAGATGAATATATTCTTGCAACCGGGCATTCTGCCCGTGATGTTTTCATCCTGCTTCATCAAAAAAAATTACAGGTAGAAGCCAAACCCTTTGCCCTGGGTGTAAGGATAGAACATCCGCAATCGTTGATAGACAGCATTCAATATGCACACCATGCTTCATTAAAATATGAAAGAGAAGAAGCTTTGCCGCCATCCACTTATTCACTTGTACAGCAAGTAAATGATTGTGGCGTGTTTTCATTTTGCATGTGCCCGGGCGGCATTATTGCGCCTGCATCTACGGCGCCTGGTGAAGTAGTAGTAAATGGATGGAGTCCGTCAAAAAGAAATAATCCTTTTGCCAATAGTGGAATGGTGGTGCAAGTGGAAATAAAGGATGCAGTAAAAAGTTTGAAGGGTACAAAAGGTTTAGATGGTTTAGAAAGTTTAGGAAGTTTAGATGAAGACAATCCATTATTGCTTCTTGCATTTCAGCAGATGGTAGAACAAAAAGCTTTTGCAGAAGGCGGCGGAAAGTTTGTAGCACCTGCCCAAAGAATGGAAGATTTTGTAAAGGGAAAAATATCAACAAACCTTCCGACAAATTCTTACTTACCTGGCTTGAAGAGTACAGATTTAAAAAATGTATTGCCGCAATTTATACATAGTGCGCTGGCAAAAGCGTTGCCTTTGTTTGGAAAAAAAATGAGAGGCTATTACACTAATGAAGCAGTTGTTATTGCTACAGAAAGCCGCACCTCAAGTCCTGTACGAATTCCCAGGGATAAAGAATTGCTCAGTCATCCGCAGGCGGATAATTTATACCCATGTGCAGAAGGTGCAGGCTATGCAGGAGGTATTGTAAGCGCAGCCATGGATGGTGAAAGGGTAGCACAATCTATCATTAAAAAAGTATTTAATTTATAAGTATTTTTTCCGCTGGTAAAATATTGAGGTTAGTAATTTTTAAAGCACCTACATTTATCAAATAATCATAACGAATGTTTATGCAATTACTGGAAGTAAAAAATGTAAAAAAATACTTTGCCACGCAAAAGGCTGTGGACGACATCAGCTTTACCATTAATAAAGGAAGCATTTTTGGATTGCTTGGCCCCAATGGTGCAGGAAAAACAACACTGCTCCGCATGATAACTGGCATTTTTTATCCTGATAGTGGCGACATTAATTTATCAGGGAAAAAATTTAATGCCATGGAAGATGCGGGCAATATTGGTTATATGCCCGAAGAAAGAGGTTTGTATAAAAAAATGAAAATTGGCGAACAGGCTGTGTATCTGGCAAGGCTGAAGGGATTGAGCAGTAATGAAGCAATGGAAAAAGTAAAAGAATGGTTTATTAAATTTGAAATGCAAACCTGGTGGAATAAAAAGGTAGAAGACCTGAGCAAGGGCATGAGCCAGAAATTGCAATTTGTTACAACAGTTTTACACGAACCTTCTCTTATCATTCTGGATGAACCATTCAGTGGCCTGGACCCAGTGAATGCTAACCTGATAAAAGATGAAATATTTGCCCTGGCAAAAAAAGGCAGTACGATTATATTCAGTACACACCGCATGGAGCAGGTAGAAGAAATATGCGACCATATCATACTACTCAACAAAGGAAAAAAAATACTTGATGGCACAGTGCAACAGGTAAAGCAGGATTTTAAAGAAAATATCTACAGCGTTGAATCCCTGGATGCTTTCCCTGAAACCAGTTCTCCATTATTCAGTATTCAATCACAAACTGAAAAAAAACTGATCCTGAAAATGAATGAAGCCGCGGATACCAACCAGGTACTTCAGCATTTTATCAGCAACAACATCAGGATAAATAATTTTAATGAAGTGCTGCCATCACTAAATGATATTTTTATACGACTGGTAGAGGATACAGCTTCTGCAAGACAATTTCAAAAAATTCAATAAATCATTTTTATGAGCAAGACCGGGTTAATCATAAGCCGTGAATATTTTACAAGGGTAAAGAAAAAATCATTTCTTATCACTACTCTTCTCGTGCCCATCATCATTGTGGCATTCTATGCGGTCATCATTGCCATTACTATTAATGGAGGAAAGGACCAGCAAAGAATTGCTGTACTCGACGAGGCACATTTATTTTCAGACAGTATTCCCACAAAATCAAAATCACTTTCTTTTTTTAAAATAAAAAATGAAACTGAACAAAGCTTTACGCCAAAGTATAAAGCCAGTGGCTATAATGCCTTTTTATACATCCCTGCATTTAATGTTGATAGCAATGGCCGGTTTATTTTGCACAGTGCATCATCAGTAAGCCTTTCAACTACTTCAGCAGTAGAGAAATTAGTAAACCAGGCAATTGAAGACAAACGGCTTGCAGCCCAGGGTATTGATGTTGTGAGGTACAAAAGCATTGCTGCAGATGTATCCGTAGAAAATACTATTGACACTAAAGAAGGTGGAAAGCGAAGTGTGGCAGGAGTGGCCTATGCAGTTTCATTTGCCTGTGGCATTCTTATTTATATGATGATGATTATTTACGGCACACAGGTAATGCGTGGTGTTACAGAAGAAAAAACGAACAGGATTGCAGAAGTGGTTATCAGTTCTGTAAAACCTTTTCAATTAATGATGGGGAAAATAATTGGCATTGGCGCCGTAGGGCTTACACAATTTGCAATCTGGATTGTGTTGATATTTATGATGCAGATGGCCATCCCTTTAATTTTTCCAGGAGTAATGGAACAGGTAACTGCAGCAGCGCCAGCTGGTTCAGATGCTGCAATGGCGTCAACAATTATGCAAGGCTTCTCCTCATTGCCCTTGCTAAAAATAGCAGGCTCATTTTTATTTTATTTTCTTGGGGGATATCTTACTTATGCATCTTTATTTGCAGCAGTAGGCAGTGTAGTTAGCGAGGACCAGCAGGATGCACAGCAATTAATTTTTCCTATACTCATGCCCATAATTCTTGGTTTTGTAATTATGACCAAGGCAATTAATGAGCCCAATAGCAGCCTGGCCGTATTCGGAAGTATTTTTCCGCTCACTTCACCAATTGTAATGATGGGGCGGATAACTTATGACATCCCTCTATGGCAAATGGCATTATCTATGATTTCACTAATCGCCTGCTTCCTTCTATTTACATGGCTCACGGCAAAAATTTACCGCACAGGCATTCTTATGTATGGCAAAAAACCATCCTGGAAAGAAATGATGAAATGGGCTTTTCGTTAAACGTTTGCGCTGGTACTGGTTGTCTCTGAAATTGTACCCTCAACAAAAACCGTACGGTAAATTTCGGCTTTTGCAAAACGGTAAAGAATTGGCGCTATTAATAAAAATGTAAACAGAACTATTCCCCCAATAAAACCCAGTATGCCAAAAAGTATGGAGGAGGGTTTTGTTATGTCAAATGGTGGATCAGGCTTATCTAGTATTTCAATAATGGGTGTTACTTTTTGCAGGCGCCAAAGTGCTTCTTCACGATTGTTTGCCGAACCGTTAAACTGGCCAAGTACCCTGGTTTTCTGGTTGATTAAATTTTCCTTTGGTATGCTGTATTCAATTTTTTCATTGGGAACAAAAAGTGTAGTATTATTCATGCCGATAGCCCTGCGATCATAGACATTAAGAACCGATTGAAGAGAGTCCATTTTCCTTACTGTAAAATTATAATCTATCTGGGCTTTCTTAACTTTAAGATCCTTATAAAACTGGCCAATTTTTTCTATAA
>JBDSYV010000264.1:0-17411 GCA_040110925.1 Ferruginibacter sp.
ATCCTACTGCATTATACGAACCGGGCATTCGTGGTCAGTCATTTCTAATTACAGAAGCAGTAAGAGGTGATGGAGGCATATTGCGTAATCATGATGGAGAAGCATTTATGAGCCGGTATGATAGCCGTCTTGATCTTGCACCAAGAGATATAGTGGCAAGGGCAATAGATAATGAGATGAAGATAAACGGTACCGAACATGTTTATCTTGATTGCCGGCATATGTCAAAAGATAAGTTTATTGAGCATTTCCCTAATATTTATGAAAAGTGCCTGAGCATTGGTATTGATATAACAAAAGATATGATACCTGTTTCGCCTGCAGCACATTATAGTTGTGGAGGAATAAAAACGGATGAGTGGGGTCGCACGTCTATTCATAACTTATATGCTGCCGGTGAATGCGCCAGTACAGGTTTGCATGGCGCTAACCGTCTTGCAAGTAACAGCCTGCTGGAAGCGATGGTATTTGCCCACAGGGCATATTTAAAAAGTGTAGAAGTATTGAGAACTAAGAAGGAAAAAAATACAACTGTTTCATCTTTACAAATTCCCGATTGGCGTACCGAAGGCACCCGTGCTCCGCAGGAATTAATTGTAATAACACAAAGCCTGAAGGAAATGAAATTACTGATGACAGATTATGTAGGTATTGTGCGAAATAATGACCGCCTGCAAAGAGCTAACCGGCGCCTTGATTTATTGCATGAAGAAACAGAAACTTTATATAAAACCACCGAGGTATCTCCACGTTTATGCGAATTAAGAAACATGATAACCATTTCTTATCTCGTAGTAAAAAGTGCCGAACTGCGAAAAGAGAGCCGGGGCCTGCATTTCAACACCGATTATCCTGAGCGCAGCAGCTTACTGCAAAATACAATTTTATAAAATGCTCTCGGCAGCTATAACTTTGCTCCTCAAATTTTAATATGTATTACCTGCTTTACGGATTTCTATACCTTATTTCTTTAATACCTTTTTTTATCCTTTACTGGCTAAGCGATTTTATATGTTTTTGTATTTATAATCTTGCAGGCTACCGCAAAAAAATTATTTTAGGTAACCTCAGTATAGCATTTCCTGAAAAGACAGAAGCAGAAAAAAAGAAAATTGCAAAACAGTTCTACAAAAATTTTATTGATACGTTTATTGAATCGATCAAGCTGCTGAGTATGAGCGATAAGACTTTCAGAAAGCGGGCAGTGATGGATATGACAGAAATAAACGCGGTTGCTGCAAAGGGTAAAAGCATCCAGTTTCACAGTGGCCACCAGATGAATTGGGAATATGGAAATTATGTAATGGCCACAAAACTTCCTATTCCCTGGATTGGTGTTTATATGAAAATAAGTAACAAAGCATTGAACCGTTTGTTTTATAATATACGCTCAAAAAAAGGCACTGTGCTTGTTGCAACAAGGGAATTTAAAAGCAGGATGCATGAAGTTTTCAGACAACAATATTCACTAGGGCTTGCAGCAGATCAAAACCCCGGTGAACCACATAGAAGCAACTGGTTATATTTTTTTACTAAAGCAGCACCATTTGTAACAGGCCCTGATAAAGCAGCCATAAAAAATGATACAGCAGTAATTTTTGTAAAATTTGTAAAAAGAAAAAGAGGCTATTATGAATTTATTGCTAAGGTTATTACTGAAGAAGGAAGTTTATTAGAGCCGGGAGAACTAACACTCCTGTATCGTGATTTCCTGGAAGAAACCATACTTGAATCGCCTGACAATTATTTATGGAGCCACCGCAGGTGGAAATGGTTGTACGAACCACACCTGGAGCATTTGTGGATTGATAAAGTACCGCCTCCTGGAGGGTGGACGAAAAAATCAATAGAAAATGCTCAATAGACAATATCCTAGAGTCAATGTTCATTCAGTCATTAGGAATTAAAGTGCGGTAAGACTAATTTAAAACACTCGCTTCTTTTACTATCTCCGATTTTTCCTGGATTTTAATTGCACCCCAACCACCTAATACATTTCTAAGATTATGAATGCCTTGCCTTTTCATGAGCGATGAGGCTATAACACTGCGATATCCAGCAGCACAATGCACATAAAGATTCTGGCTATCATCAAATTGAGCAATATGAATAAGGTCGGTCATTTCATTCAATGGAATATTTAAGGCGTCTTTTAGATGCCCATCTGCAAATTCAGTTTCACGACGCACATCTAAAACAACAAGGTTGGGATCATGCGGCATATCCATCATCAATTCATCAGCTTCCACATCAATTATTAAATCAATTTTTTCTCCCGCATTTTTCCATGCCTCAAAACCACCTAGCAGGTAGCCCTGCATTTTATCGAAACCTACACGGCTCAGGCGCACAATCGTTTCTTCTTCTTTACCAATTGGTGTAACAAGTATGATAGGCTTATTAAAGGGTAGCAGGCTTCCGGCCCATTCTGCAAATCTTCCTTCCAGGCCTATAAAAATTGATCCCGGAATAAACCCTTGAGTAAATTCTGATGCTGGCCTAGTATCTAATAAAATAACATCTTCCTTAAGTTTATCCTTAAAGTCGCTTACGGTTAAAGCTTTTAATCCTCTTGCTTTCACATCAGAAAGTGCATTATATCCCTGCTGATTTATTTGTGCATTAATTGCAAAATACCTTGGCGCTGCATTTAACCCTGTTGTTACAGCTGCAATAAAATCCTCACGGCTTTGTGGCTGCAGCGCATAGTTGCCGGCCTTTTCTTCGCCAATGGTACTAAAAGTATTTGGGCCAAGGTTTTTACCGCAGCTACTGCCAGGCCCATGCGCAGGGTAAACAATTACATCATCGGCCAATGGTAAAATTTTTTCCTGTAATGTATCATACATAATACCAGCAAGTTCTTCGGTGGTCATATCCCCACTGCTTAGGTCTGGTCGCCCTACATCGCCCACAAATAAAGTATCGCCAGTAAAAATTGCATGTGGTTTATTGCTTTCGTCTCTTAACAAGTAACAACTACTTTCTAACGTATGGCCGGGCGTATGCATCAATTCAATAGTAATTCCTCCTAAGGTGAAAATTTCGCCATCCGCTGCATTGTGTGCCTTAAAACCAGTAACGGCTCCCGGACCGAAAATAATAGGAGCACCTGTTTCTCTGCCCAAATCAATATGGCCGCTTACAAAATCAGCATGAAAATGTGTTTCAAAAATATATTTAATAGTAGCATTCCTGTCTGCAGCCATGGATATATATTCATTTATATCCCTCAGTGGATCTATGATGGCCGCTTCTCCTTTGCTTTCAATATAATAGGCCGCTTCGCTAAGGCAGTTGGTATAAAATTGCTTTATAAACATTTTTTTAAATTTATATCGTGCAAAATTAAAACTAAAAGGACGGATGATTATCATCCGCCCTTTTTCCTTTAATAAATTTTTCCGCTTTAGGAAATTAATCCTTCAACTGTTGAATTAATTTCATCAATACGCTTGTAGTTAACGGTGTAATAGATAAACTTACCATCACGCTGTGTACTTACAATTCCTGCCCTGCGAAGTATTGCAAGATGCTGTGATGCTACTGATTGCTCCAGGCGCATACGAACATAAATCTCTGTTACAGTAATTTTTTTCTCTGTTTCTATCAGGGAAAGAATTTGCTGTCTCAGTTTATGATTGAGTGCACGAAGAACAAGGGCAGCTTTCTTTAAATTGTGGTAATTAACATTCAGTGTTTCAGCGGCTTGAACAGATCCATTAATAGATGGAATAATCTGCTCATGTGTTTGAGTTGCAACCATAGGAATAAAAAATTTTAAATATGCTTGAAATAATAGATTTTAAACAGCAAATATACGTAGCAATAAATATTTAAATATTCAGCTATTGTTAAATTACTTTAATATGACTTTTATTTAACGGTTATCCTGAAAATCCTTTAGGTAAAAGGGTTCACTATAGGCCAGGTTCATAAAATTTGCCTGCAAATAACGTTGGTAAGACATTTGGGAAAATGCTGTATGTAAGGAATCGGTATTCAGCAAACTGGCATTTGGATGGGAAATTATTTTTAAAAACTTTTGTGCGCCATCACCACAAAAAATAAACGGTTGTGTATCAAGGTAATGACTAAAAGATGATTCATTTAAAATGAGTGCATGAGGCGCTTCAAGCTGTTGTAGTTTAGCAGTAAACAAGGCAGTAAACACTTCCATCCTTCTTGCATCAATCATGGGGCAAATCAAGCTATCACTATCCTTACCAATCTCAGCAGCAACTGCAGTAGCTAAAAGTTCAAGTGAGTTAACAGTAATTAAAGGTTTGTTAAGTGCAAAACACAAACCCTTTGCGCTTGCCATACCTACTCTCAGGCCCGTATATGAACCAGGGCCTTCATTCACTGCAATCGCATCCAGCTCATTTATTGTTATTGATGAAACCTTTAATATTTCCTGGATTGCTCCATGTAAAAACGCAGCATGATCTTTCTGATTTTCATTACTAATATTTTGCAGGCATATACCATCTTTGGCTATACCAATAAAAGCTGTAGATGACGCTGTATCAATATTAAGTATTGTGCTCATGAAATAATCTTATGCAAATAAACCATGTGCCGGTAAATAGCGCTTATCTTTCTCTGCCAGTTTTAGCAGTAATTGGTAAATATTTTTTAGTCCTATTACTGAAGCCCATTCAAAAGGTCCATAAGGATAATTAGTACCAAGTTTCATGGCAGTATCAATATCTGCTTCGTTGCTTACCTGATCATTTTTTGCATAATAAGCCTCATTAATAATTGTAGCAATTATTAATGCACTTATAAAACCAGGCTCATCGGCGCAATTAATTATTTTTTTGTCCATTAGTATAAAAAATTCTGCAGATACTGCATCAATTTTTCCTGAAACTTCCCAGGTATTATTTTCTAAAAAACTACTCCACCCATTTATTCTTACTATATTTTTTCCGGCATTAATTTCTTTAAGTGTAAAAGCAACACTATTTATTAAAACTGGTTTTGTAATATTGCTGTAATCCATACTGTATGCATCATCATTAAGATTAAGATAGATATCAGCTTCTTCAATATTAAAGCTTGCTTCTTCTTCCACGATTTTCCATTCTATGGAAGCATTTTTAGCAATAAGTAAATCAATTTTTTCGGCATCCGCCCAAATTACAATTTGCATTAATTCGTTTTGCACAAAAATACGTTGCAGATAACAGATATATTTGCTTCTTAAAAAAAAAGACAATGCAAAAATCAATTATAAAAACGTCCTCAGCACCCGCACCTATCGGCCCTTATAACCAGGCGGTAAAAGCAGGCAATCTCTTATTTGTTTCAGGACAAATAGCTTTAGATCCTGCAACCGGATCCCTTGTAAACATGAGTATTGAAGAAGAAACAACGCAGGTAATGAAAAACCTTGGAGCTATATTAACGGAGGCTGGTGCAGGCTTTGAACATATTGCCAAAACAACGATTTTCTTATCAGATATGAGCCTCTTTGCTACAGTTAATGAAATATATGGGAGCTTTTTTTCAGGAAATGATTTCCCCGCCAGGGAAACCGTGGCTGTAAAGGGCTTACCGAAAAATGTAAATGTTGAAATAAGTGTTATCGCTTCTTTATAGTTATGATTATTGTAACAGCAACTGTACATGAGTATTTAATCAATACACTTTCGCAAAAAGGGTATGAAGTTCTATATGAACCAGAAATTAGTTATGAGCAGTTGCACCAGGTCATTGAAAATGCCGAAGGGCTCATTATTACTACCAGGCTTCTAATTGATAAAGTATTACTTGATAAAGCCCCTAAATTAAAATGGATAGGCCGGTTAGGCAGCGGTCTTGAGCACATAGACACCGAATATGCACACCAGAAAAATATTCGCTGTATAAGTAGCCCGGAAGGCAACCGTAATGCAGTGGCAGAGCATGCACTGGGCATGTTATTATCCCTTATGAATAATATTGGAAAGAGTGCTACAGAGGTTAAAAAAGGAATTTGGAAAAGAGAAGATAACAGGGGAATAGAATTAACTGGCAAAACTGTAGGCCTGATTGGATTTGGTAATACCGGGCAGGCATTTGCAAAATTGCTACAGGCATTTGATGTTACCATACTTGCATACGATAAATACAAAGAAAATTTTGGCAACAAGAAAGTTAGAGAAGCCAATATAGAACATATATGCCGCTATGCAGATGTCATAAGTTTTCATGTACCATTAACAGATGAAACACGGTACATGGCTGGTGCAAACTTTTTTAATGAACTAAAACAAAAACCTTTTATCATTAATACATCAAGGGGAAGCGTTATTGAAACAACTGAACTTATAACGGCATTAAAAAATAACTTTATCAGCGGAGCCGCCCTTGACGTGCTGGAAAATGAAAATCTGAATCAGCAAAATAATGAACAAAAGGCCGGTTTAGATTATTTACTGCAGCAAGATAATGTATTGGTAACCCCTCACATAGCAGGTTATTCGCAAGAGGCTTTTTTAAAAATGAGCCAGGTTGTTTTAAAGAAACTGGGCATTATTTAAGCTTTTCATCCAATGTTTTCTGCTTAAAGAATAGTATATTTGTAACAAGTGCAACGCTTTAGTAAAACTGGAGCGTTGTATTTTTTTGTATAGATTAAACAAAAGTATATGTCAGGCACAAATTATGTTACACAGGAAACCTTTGACAGGATGCAGGTGGAATTACATAAGTTAAAATCAATTGACCGCCCTGCTGCAAGCCGTGCTATTGGTGAGGCAAGGGAAAAAGGCGATTTGAAAGAAAACGCCGAATATGATGCAGCTAAGGAAGCCCAGGGTTTGCTTGAAGCAAAAATTAACCAGATGGAGGGTGCTATTGCTAATGCAAGAATCCTTGATGAAAGCACGATAGATTCCAGCAGGGTAAGCATATTAACTAAGGTATCCTTAACAAATCTTGCTACAAAAAAATCAGTCACCTATCAGATAGTTTCAGAAAGTGAAGCAGATTTAAAAGTTGGAAAAATTTCGGTTACATCTCCCATCGGAAAAGGATTGTTGGGAAAAGTTGAAGGAGATGTTGCTGAGGTGATTGTCCCGGCAGGAATTTTAAAATTTAAAATTGAGAAAATTAGCGTCTGATTTATATTTTTAAACTTACTAAGCCCGTTCTTACATATGAATGGGCTTTTTGCTTATTATCTTTACAGAAAAAAGCCATGACCATTTTTAGTAAAATAATTTCAAGAGAAATACCGGCATTTATTATAGCTGAAAATGAAAAATTTATAGCATTCCTGGATGTATTTCCCTTAGTGAAAGGGCATGTACTAGTGGTTCCAAAAACTGAAACAGATAAACTTTTTGAACTGCCGGATGATTTCCTGGCGGAAATTCTTTTGTTTGCCAGGCCTATTGCAAGGTCAATCGAAAAATCATTTGATTGCATGCGTTGCGGTATAAGTGTAGTAGGTCTTGAAGTGCCTCATGCACATATTCACCTTGTACCCATCAGTAACGCCAATGATTTAAATTTTACGCAACCTAAATTATCTGTAGGCACAGATGAAATGGAATTGATCAGGGGAAAAATTATGACAAATTTAAAATAGTTTGTTATCGGGATTTTATATTTAGCCGAAAGCCAACTCCGTGCAGGGTTTCAAGGTGAATGGAGTCATCTGCCTTAAAATGTTTTCTGAGCTTTGTGATGAAAACATCCATGCTTCGCCCTAGAAAATAATCATCTTTACCCCACACGTTAAGTAATACTTCATCCCGCTTTAGGATTTTATTTGGATGCAATGCAAAAAACTTAAGCAGGTCAGCTTCTTTTTGCGTCAGGCTAATGGAATCATTACCATCCAAAATCTTTAGCTCGCTATAATTAAATAAGAGTTTGCCCAGTTTAAATTGTTCTTTATGATCTGCCCGTATTCTTTTAGTACGTTTAAGAAAAACTTCTATACGCATTATAAGTTCCTCCATACTGAAAGGCTTTGTTACATAATCATCGGCACCTGTTTCGAATCCTTTAAGTTTGTCTTCCTGAAGGCTTTTTGCAGTAATAAAAATGATTGGAACCAAATCGCTTTGCAGCCTTATTTTTTTTGCAAGTGCAAAGCCATCTTTCAATGGCATATTTACATCCAGCAGGCATAAATCAAAATGTTTTCTTTGAAACTGGCTATAAGCAGCGTCACCATCAGCACATGTGGTTACAATATAACCAGCATCTTCAAGGCTGTCTTTAATTACAAAGGATAGTGCACTATCATCTTCGGCCAATAAAATATTTGCTTTCATGTGTTTATCCTTTTTAATTTTGGCCAATTGGAATTCGCCTACTATCACCGCGATTGTTATTATTTTTTCTATTATGGCTCATTTATGTGTTAATTAGTTAGAATATGGATCCCATGCAAGCCCGGCGATTGTCGTTCAGCCGAGGAACAACTCTTCCGTCTGGCAGGTCCAACAACAATCATTACAATTGGTTTCCAACTTTTTTTAAGGCTCTTTCATTATTCCACAGGAATTTTCATGAGAAATAAGGAGCCCTTTCCTAAATCACTTTTTACTTTGATGCTGGCTTTATGTGCAGCCATTACTTTTTTAACAAAATTAAGTCCCAATCCAAACCCTTTCGACACCTTAATATCACCTGAGCCAATACGGTAAAACTTGTCAAATATTTTTTTCTGATGCTTTTTTTCTATGCCTGGCCCGTTATCCTTTATTCCTATTATGAAAAAATCCCCTTCTTTATTTATAAAAATTTCAATTTCCGGATATGTCGAATATTTTAAGGCATTTTCAATAATATTAACGAAAGATAAAAGTAAATACGATTTGTCTGCCCAAATCATATTTTCCTTGTTTTTATCTTTAATTATAATAGTTCCATTTCTTTCTTCAACCAGGGGCGCCATATTTTCAATCGCTTTTTCAAACAAGCTTTCAAGGCTAAATCTTTCCTTCTGCAAAGGTAGTTCTGATTGTTCTGAATAAGCAACCTGCAAAAGTCGCTGGGTCTGTTGCTGCAAATGGTCAATCTGCTCTTTTACTATCACAGCATAGTTTTTTAATTTATCGGGTCGCTCAATAATATTAGGTTGCTGTAACACACCCGCAGCAATTTTTAAAACAGCCAATGGCGTTTTAAATTCATGCGTAAAATTATTTACAAAATCTTTTTGTATTTCATTGAGAAAGCGCTGGCGGTAAAGAAAAAAGACGGATAAAGCCATGCCTATTAATGCCAATATTAAAATAACGCCAGACACAATCCAGAAATACATCTGTTTTAAAATATACAAATTACGGTTTGGAAAGTATAATGCCAGGTAAGAATAATCCTTATCAATTAAAGGAACACTAATGTATTTTTTAGATGTGAATACCACATTAGGAATGTCAATAAATTTTTCTGCAACATATGTTCTACTGTTCGCATTATATAAAGCAATCTTGCAATCTGCAAAAATATCAAAGTCGGTAAAATCTTCACTAAGGCTTGCTGTAACTTTATTAATATCAGGTAAGAAATCTAAACGTGCCAGGTAAATATCTGTTTGAGGATTTTCTATCAGGTCTTCAATTTTAAATAGAGAATCCTTTATAAGTGGCATACCTTTATACAAAGCCTTTGTACTTTTAAGCACGTTTGTATTAAAGAGTTTTTGCTCATAATTATAAATTTTCTGAAGCCAGAATAATTGCATTGCAATAATAATTGCCACAAGTGCAGAACCCAATACAATAACCCAGCGAAGTGTTTTAGATTTTACTGCCATATTTATTTTATACGTCCGGGGTTTTGCTTTATGAACTGTTGCCACCCTCCTGCCTTAACTTGTAATGTTGTATGCAAAGTGTTTTGCTGGAGGTGATGACATACTGCAACAGCCAATGCATCTGAGGCATCCATATATTTGGGTGCATCGGTAAATTGCAACATCCGTTGCAGCATATTCAATACCTGTTCCTTTGCTGCATTACCATTGCCAGTTACCGACATTTTTATTTTTTTTGGCGAATATTCATTTACGGAAATACCGGCCTGCATTGCGGCAGCAATAGCCACTCCCTGTGCCCTGCCAAGCTTAAGCATACTCTGAACATTTTTGCCAAAAAAAGGTGCCTCAATGGCAAAACTATCCGGCTTATACAATGCAATCAATTCGCAAACTTTAAAGTGAATTTTTTGTAATCGCTCATAAGGGTCTTCAATGGCACTTAGTTTTAAAACATCCATATGAATAAGCTGCATATTATTTCCGTTAGTCAGCAAAAGACTATAGCCCATTACAATAGTTCCGGGGTCTATTCCCAAAATGATTTTTGATTTTTTTTGCAATGCGCCTATTTTTACTCATTAAAGAAACCTGCTGAACAAAAATATCAAAATAATAACCAACTACCTGATAGGACCCCTGCTATTTGTTGTTTTATGCTGGAGCATGTACAGGCAGGTATCTCGTCAAACCGACCTGGAGCAGCGCTGGCAGCAAATAAAGCAATGCTGGTATAACCCTTTATTCTGGCTGGTTGTGGTGCTTATGTTCTTTAATTGGGCATTGGAAGCAAAAAAATGGAAAGTGCTTATAGAACCACTTCAGAAGTTATCTCTTCTTGCCGCTTTTAAAGCCGTGATGGCAGGCTGCAGTATTACTATGCTCACTCCAAACCGCATAGGAGAGTATGGTGGAAGAATCATGTATGTAAAAGAAAACTTCAGGTTGCAGGCTATTTCCCTAACCATACTGGGTAGCATAAGCCAGCTGATGGTAACTTTGCTGGCAGGAACTGCAGGTTTAATCATTCTACAATATTATTCTGCCAATGATGCAGGAACATTCAAAATGTTGCCGGTACTCTTCAGTAATACTTTACTGGCCATCAGTATATTTTTTACATTAGGCTTGATACTTGTTTACCTACGTATATCTTTTATCATCACATTAATGAAAATGGTAGGATTTCTAAAAAAAATCTTAAAGCATGTGTTTGTGCTGGAGCAGTTTAGCCGTAAACAATTGTTAAGAATATTTGTACTATCATTGATACGGTACCTTGTGTTTATCTTGCAATACATGTTGTTATTGCATGTAATGGATGTAAGTGTAAACCCATTTTTATGTTTTTGGCTACTTAGTGTTTTTTATTTAATTATGGTATTAGCACCTACAATAGGTTTTACAGAATTGCCAGTAAGAGCTACAGCAAGTGTGCAACTTTTTACGCTATACAGCACAAATATTATCGGTATCCAGGCAGCCGCATTAGGCATCTGGTTAATTAATCTTGTAATTCCGGCTATATTAGGAAGTTTCCTAATTTTAGGGATAAAAATTAATAAAGAAAATGAAAATTCGATACCTTAAAACATTGTTATTATTTTCTGCCATTTTGGGTTTGAGTTTTGTTCCTCAACAAAATGTCCCACCCCAGTCTGACTTTTGTGGTATCCGCAACACTTCATTTAATGCCGGTGAGCAGATAACTATGAAAGTTTTTTATAGTGCCCTGGGGGCTTACATTGGTGCTGGTGAAGCTGTATTTACAACAACATTAGAAAGACATGTTGGCAAAACTGTTTATCATGCAATAGGTGAAGGAAAAACTTATTCCGTTTTCGATAACTTTTATAAAGTTAGGGACCGCTACGAAAGCTGGATTGATACAGCTACATTATTACCTTATAAATTTTTAAGAAATGTAGATGAAGGTGGTCATAAAATTTATAATAATGTAACCTTTAATCAAACCGCTAATACTGCTGTAAGTACCAATGGTGTATTTAAAATTACAGATTGCATGCAGGATGTGGTAAGTGCAGTGTATTATGCACGAAATATAAACTGGGATAACTATAAGCCGGGTGATAAAATTCCCTTTGATATGTTTTTAGATGATGAAATATATCACCTCTACATCCGCTACCTGGGAAAAGAAAAAGTGAAAACAAGGTATGGCAAGTTTCATGCAATCAAGTTTAAGCCCTTGCTGATTAAAGGAACCATTTTTGAAGGTGGCGAAAAAATGAATGCATGGATAAGTGATGATCCTAACCATTTATTGCTTCGTGTTGAAAGTCCAATTTCGGTAGGAAAAATTGTAGTGGATATGATGGGCTATAAAAACCTGCGTTATCCGCTCTCTTCACTTAAAAGTGTGCGCTAAAGTACAAAGCGGCAGGAAATGCATTTGTGTAAATTATTAGTTTGGAATATTATTTTTTGGGAACCATGCAAAAAACTGGATTTATCTCTGTAACAGCCTGTCCAGATTTTTTATTGTGATCCCACTTTTGTACTGTGAGTTTCATTCAGCTATTGCCTCATTATAAATCTTTCAGTAACAAACTATCTGCGGCTCTTATCCCCTTATCCGTTAGTTTAAGATTACAGCACTCTATTAAAGGATCATGTTCAAAAAACAGGATGTAATTATTTTCCTGCGCTTCAGTTAAGAAAGACTTTTTTTCATTAAGTGTAGTTAATGGAAACATATCATAAGCCATTACATAAGGCAAAGGGATATGTGCTGCAGATGGCAACAGGTCTGCCATAAATACTACCGTATGACCTTTGTAATTTACTTGCGGCAACATCATAGCATCTGTGTGGCCAAATACTTTTCTTATTTCTATAGATGCAGGAAAATCAGCAGCACTTGTTTCAATAAATTTTAATTGACCGCTTTCCTGAATAGGTAAAATGTTTTCCTTAAGAAAAGATGCTTTCTCCCTTTCATTTGGTTCAGTGGCCCATTTCCAGTGCCGTTCATTGCTCCAGTACACTGCATTTTTAAAAGCAGGAACAAACTTACCATTAACGCTTTCTATACTTCCACCACAATGGTCAAAGTGAAGATGCGTAAGAAAAACATCTGTAATATCATCTTTACTAAACCCGTTTACCGCAAGTGATTTGTCAAGGCTCTCCTCTCCATGCAAATGATAATGCCCCATAAATTTTGCATCCTGCTTATTCCCCATGCCATTGTCAATCAGAATCAACCTATTACCATCTTCAATTAAAAGGCATCGCATAGCCCAGGAGCATAAATTATTGTCATCAGCAGGATTTAATTTGTTCCACATAGATTTTGGCACAACGCCAAACATGGCGCCTCCATCCAATTTAAAATTACCGGTATGAATAGAATAAAGCTTCATTTAATTAAACATTTGAAAAGCAATGGCCTTTTCTTTTTTCTGTGTGTAAAAAGTTATTATCAAAAATAACAAACCGAGAACAAAAAATACTACAAGAGATAAAATCGAATTGCGGATTGTACTTATTCCTTCAATAAACCCAAACACAAACAAACCTATCACAATAGCCAGCTTTTCTGTAACATCATAAAAGCTGAAAAAAGATGCGGTATCTTTTGTTGGCGGCATGAGTTTGCTGTAGGTTGACCTGCTCAGCGATTGTATACCACCCATTACAAGGCCAACCATAGAGGCAAGAATATAAAAATGCATTTCTGTTGTTATAAAATATCCTGTTATGCAAACACCAATCCATAGCAGCACTGTAAAAATGAGCACTGCAATATTTCCAAACTTTGCCGAAAGCCTGGACATAGCAATGGCACCTACAATTGCCACCAGCTGAATTACAACTGCTGTTATGATTAGTTTATCGTCAGCCAGTTTTAATTCTTTAATACCAAAATCAATGGCCACAAGCATAACGGTTTGTACACCCATGCTGTAAAAAAAGAATGCAGTTAAAAACCGTTTTAATACAGGCATTTTCATTACCGTATTAAATACCAGCTTAAGTTCATGAAAGCCATTTACCAATACATGCCTGCGTGCCTTGCGTTCGCTTTTAGGGCTCATAGGCAAGCGGTTGAATGTAATTTGTGCAAAGCTTACCCACCACACACCCACTAACAGGAATGTAATTTTTAGTGCCAATGTTTTGTCTGTCATCCCCATTACTAATCCAAAGCCAACCATTTGCATAATGACACTACCAATATATCCCATAGAAAATCCTTTTGCACTTACACGGTCCATTTGATCTTCAGCTGCTATTTCAGGTAAATAGGAATTGTAAAAAACCTGGCTGCCATAAAACCCAATTCCTGCAAACATGAAACACATCAGCCCTAAGGTTACATGGTCTGCATCAAATAAAAACATTAACGAACAGCTTGCTGCACCCAGGTAACAAAAAAACCGCATGAAGTTTTTCTTATTGCCCTTATAATCAGCCACCGACGACAGTATTGGAGATAAAATAGCAATGACTAAAAAGCCAAATGAAAGGACATAGTCCTTCAATTCTGTGTTTACAAACATCCGCCCCAGGAAAGGGATGCCATCTTTAAATTTTTCGTTTTGTGTGCCTGTAACAAAGGCAAAATATGCGGGGAAAAATGTAGTGGTAATAACCAGGTTATAAACTGAATTAGCCCAGTCGTACATTGCCCATCCATTAATAATTTTTTTGGAAGCAGTTTGCATGGCTTAAATATAAGGAAGTCTAAAATAACGCTTTCAGAAATATCCCTGCAAAAAGATTAGCGACCAAGATAACCGGTATAAATCAGTGCCAGTAAAATTATACCTACGGCAATGCGGTAAATGCCCCATATCTTGAAGCCATGCTTTTTTAAAAAAGCAATAAAAAATTTGATGGCAATTATAGCTACAATGAATGCCACCACATTTCCAATAGCAAGTTGTTTAATATCACCTGCTGAAAAGCCACCGGCTTCTTTATAATATTTATACAGTTTGTACCCCGTTGCGGCCAGCATAGTTGGCACCGCAAGGAAGAATGAAAACTCAGCAGCTGCACTGCGTGTAAGCTTTTGTTGCATACCTCCAATGATTGATGCGGCGCTTCGGCTTACGCCTGGCACCATGGCAAGGCATTGCCACACACCAATGATGAATGCAGATTTAAAAGATGTTTGGTTATCATTGGTAATGCGGTGATCAGGAAATAATTTATCAATAAAAAGCAAAACTATACCACCAAGCAATAACATAATCGCAACGGTCAAACTGCTTTCAAGCAAAGCATCAATTTTTTTAGAAAACAATAAACCTAGAACAAGAGCAGGCAAAACACCAACAATCAGTTTCAGGAAGAAAGAAAGGTCTTTGAAATTGAAAAATTTTTTCCAGTATATAACCACAACAGCAAGTATGGCGCCCAGTTGAATACTCACCGTAAACATTTTGGTAAATTCTGTATCAGGGATATGTAGTAATTTTTCTGTGATGATCATATGACCAGTTGACGATACGGGCAGGAATTCAGTAAGCCCTTCAACGATGCCAATGATAATGCTTTGAATGTTGGTCATTTAGTTTTTTGGTATTGGGTGAAATAAAAAACGCTGTAAGATACAGCGCTTCAAAATATTTTATAAAGTTTGTTGCTCAAGGAATTTTTTAGACTTTGCTTTATTCACCATTCACTATTCACTTACAACCTTCTTAGGTTTTTTCATAATGGCAACAATTTCTATTACAAAGCCTGCAATGATTAGCAGCGGCGCCACCGTAATACGCATTGGACTATACACATCTTTATCGTTAAAAACATTGGGATCTGAACTTTTGCCACCAGCCATCAGTATAAACCCTATGGCCAATACAACCAGGCCGGCAAGCATTAGAATATAATTTTCCCTTGTGAAAAGGCTTGGAGTTACGGTTGAAACAGTCTCTTTTTTATTTTTTATCATAATGCTGATATTTTGAATGTTGCAAGATAAGCAACGGTGAATTATTTAATACAGATCGTCCAGTTTCATGCGTAAATATTTTATCACCGAGCGATGTGTACTTGCCAGGGAAATGGTAATACCCAGGAAAATGATAATAGCAAATAATATCAAAAGCCCCTGGTTGTCATGCAGTAATTTAAAATCCGGAACCATCCTCTCAATTAGTATAACAGTACCCCAAATGGCTCCTATGGCTATCAAGGAGGCAATAAGTCCGTTGATGATTGCCCGTTGATTGATAGGCCTTGCTATAAACCACCGGGTGGCTCCTACCATTTGCATTGTCTTAATCAAAAATCGATTGCTGTACATGGCCAGCCTGATTGTATTATCAATGGAAAATACTACAAGAATGGTGAGAATACTGGTAGCAATAAGCAAAATAATGCCTGCTGTTTTTACATAATTACTCACTTTAGTAACGGTTTCGGTAGGAAACTGGAATTCCGAAATCACACCAGGGTAAGCAGTCTGTAATTCTGCTGCAAGATTATCCAGGCTATCTTTTTCTACATATCCGGCTTTTATATAAAAATCAATGCTTTCCGGCAAGGGGTTATTTGTTAGAAATTGTTTCCAGGTAGAATCATTTTCAGCATTCCATTTAGCTGCAGCCATTTCCTTGGTCACATGCTCTACACGGTTTGCATATGGCAAATCTGAAATATAATTTTTGAGGCTGTCAATTTGTTTTTTGCCCGCGTCACGGTTAAGATATGTATGCACCTGGATGCTTTCCTTAAAATAATCCCCGGTCTTTCTGAGGTTCAGAAAGAACCAACCAACAATGCCAAACAAAAATAAAACAAGAGACACACCAATGATGGCGTAAGCATAAGTGGGTTTGCTTTTTTTACTTGCTGCTTTTCCAAATTGAGCCATAGATAGCTGTTATAGATGATAGAAATAATACTGACAGCGCACAAAAGTAAAGGAATTTCTATGGTTTGTTTTACTTTTGCCCACTGCAAAACGATTGCCCGCCAAATATATTTTTTATGCAGGAATGATTTTGTTTATTTATTTGTTAAAAAACAATTTTCTTCCTGCCTGGATTTGCTGAAGAAAGTTACGTTGTAAAAGTGTGCGACGCAACGATGCTTCATAGTAGCATTTCTGCCGGGTTAAAAAAAATTATTAATTAGAAACAGGTATTAGAATGGAATATAATTTCAGGGAGATTGAACAACGGTGGCAGCAACTATGGAAGCAAAATGCTGTGTATAAAGTGAGTAATGAAAGCGCAAAACCAAAATGTTATGTGCTGGATATGTTTCCCTACCCGAGCGGCGCAGGACTGCATGTGGGTCACCCACTCGGCTATATTGCCAGTGATATTTACAGCAGGTATAAGCGACTGAAAGGTTTTAATGTGCTTCATCCAATGGGCTTTGATAGTTTTGGTTTACCTGCAGAGCAATATGCTTTAGAAACGGGGCAGCATCCGGCAGTAACTACCGAAAAAAATATTGCCACTTTTAAAAACCAGTTGGATAAAATTGGTTTCTGCTACGATTGGAGCCGGGAAGTTCGCACAAGTGACCCAGCATATTATAGCTGGACGCAGTGGATTTTTCTTCAGCTTTTTGAAAGTTATTTCTGCAATACTCAAAAAAAAGCAAGACCTATTGCTGACCTGGTTAAAAAATATGAGACGCATGGCAACAAAAACTTTAC
>JBDSYV010000265.1:0-34112 GCA_040110925.1 Ferruginibacter sp.
ATATCTTTTAATGCTTTTAGCCAAACTGATTTAACCCGTAAAATTGCTGATGCTGCTGCAAGGCTTGAACCTAAGATCATTGCATGGAGAAGAGATATTCATGAGCATCCTGAACTAGGCAACCTGGAGAAACGCACGTCAGCATTAATTGCTGCCCATCTTCAGCAGTTAGGGTTAGAAGTGAAAACCGGCATTGCTCATACTGGCGTAGTGGCCCTGTTAAAAGGTTCAAAACCAGGCCCCGTTGTGGCTTTGCGGGCAGATATGGACGCACTGCCCATAACAGAAAGCACCGGATTGCCATTTGCTTCTACACAGAAAACAATTTACAATGGTGCAGAAACCGGCGTGATGCATGCCTGCGGCCATGATGCCCATGTGGCCATTCTCATGGGCGTTGCTGAATTGTTATCGTCAATGAAAAATGAAATTAGGGGAACAGTAAAATTCATTTTTCAACCTGCAGAAGAAGGTGTACCCAGAGGTGAGGAAGGCGGTGCAGAACTGATGGTGAAAGAAGGCGTTTTAACCAACCCTGATGTGAATGCTATTTTCGGGTTACACGTTAAAGCTGGTTTAGAAACAGGCAAGATTGGATATAAAGCAGGAGGAATGTATGCCGCAGTAAATGATATGAAAATAATTGTAACCGGTAAGCCGGCTCATGGCGCTTACCCCTGGCTTTCAGTAGACCCCATTGTGGTAGCTTCACAAATTATAAATAGCCTGCAAACTATTGTAAGCCGGAATGTGGACCTTACAAAAAATCCTGCTGTTGTAACCATTGGTGCAATTAACGGGGGGAACAGGCAAAATATTATTTCAGAAAAAGTTGAAATGCTTGGCACCATACGCACCTTCAGTGCAAGTGATGAAGAATTAATTATAAAGAGGATTCAAACCATTGTAACAAAAACTGCAGAAGCAGCAGGAGCTACAGCAGCAGCCATTATACCTTACGCTTCGCATTACCCGGTTACAATGAATGATACTCTGCTTACAGAAAAAATGCTGCCATCACTTATTCGGGCAGCCGGCGCAGATAATGTAGAATTGGTAAATGGTGTTACCGGCGCTGAAGATTTTTCTTTTTACCAACAAAAAGTGCCTGGTGTTTTTGTTCAACTTGGTGCGATGCCGAAGGGAAAAAACCCAGCAGAAGTAGCTCCACATCATACCTCAAAATTTTTTATAGAAGAAAGCAGCTTTGTTTTAGGTGTTAAAGTATTATCTACTCTTGCATTAGACTACCTCAATAGTTCGAATGTAAAAAAATAAGGCTTGCGCATGCAAGTGGTGATTATAGTTGGCGATAGAAAAAATAATTTATCTATCGTAACATTACTATATGCCATGCCGTAAATTCCACATTTTCTGAATTGCACCTCGCATTCTTTTTGAATTATGCTCATCCTTATTTGTATTTCTTAAAATGATTACAGACCTTAGTAAAGCCAAAACCGTTATCCCATAAAAGATCGCAAGCTTCTAATTCGATTTACTCCCTTCTCTAACCACAAAATTTTGATGAATGCAGGCTTCCGAATTCCGGGTCACTTAAAATATTTGTTATGGATTATGCTTATGATGTTTTTATTTCTTATAAAAGAGGAAGGATTAACGAGCAATGGCTTAATGAGATATTCTTCCCTTTCTTTCAGAATTATCTGAATGATCAACTTCCTCATGAACCTAAAATATTTATAGATACAACAGGCCTCACACCTGGAGTTGATTTTAATAACCAATTATTTAATAGCCTTCTTTTATCCAAGTGTTTGGTTTCAATATGGTCGCCACCTTATTTCCGCCGTTCTGAATGGTGTATAAAGGAATTTCTTACAATGAAATACCGGCAGGAAAAATTTAAATTGAGTTCTATAACTATTCCACAAACACTTATTTGGCCCGTAGTATATAGGGAAACACAACCCCTCCCTTCTTTTGCCAGCCCTCTGTCGCACCTGGATTATAGCGAGTTTAATGTAGTAGGGGAAGCATTTTTTAAAAGCGAAAAGTTTATAAAATTCCAGGAAAAATTGCAGAAGGATATTATATCCATTGCCGATATAATTAATAATGTACCTCCATTAGACAATTCTCTTGAAACTGATGAAGGGCGAAAAAAAATCATAGAGGAACTGAATGACTATTTCGAAGGAAATTTTGAGGAAGGAAATCCTGCAATACAGGAAGCAATAACATGGTCAGTCACCTGATATCATTTACAATAACACACCATAAAACGAATACATTGGACAGTTCAAAAAAAGTTAACCGGGTAATCACTTTCTATTCCTATAAAGGTGGTGTGGGACGTAGTATGGCCATGGCTAATATTGGAGTAATACTTGGCCGATGGGGCTATAAAACTCTGCTGATAGATTGGGATCTTGAAGCACCTGGAATTGAAAATTATTTTAAAGATTATATTAGGATAGATGAAATTGTAAAAAGACCAGGTTTAATTGAGTTGCTTAATTTAAAAGAAAATAACCCTGAGCTGGCCATAGAAAATATCAACTGGTCAGAATATCTTAATCCTATCCCACTGGAAAAACATAATAACCTTCAATTGTTAACTGCCGGCAGGCGGGATGAAAAATATATTGAAAAAATAAGACAGTTTGATTTTGTTACGTTTTATGCAGAAGCAAATGGTGGCCAGTACCTTGAGGATTTACGGGATTACTGGCTGGATAATTTTGATTTTATCCTGATAGACAGCAGGACCGGCCTAACAGATAGTAGTGGCATTTGTTCAATTCACATGCCCGATATACTCGTATTACTTTTTACGCCTAATGAACAAAGTTTTAATGGCATAAGGTCTGTAGCAAAAAAAGCAATAGAAGGGCAGAAGCAAGTAATATTCGACAGGTTTCGGTTAAGAGCATTGCCCATACCAAGCCGTATAGAAAATGCCGAAACCATATTACTGGATGAGTGGATGCATAAAATTTATGAAGGCTCTGCAGAAATGATGGAGTGGCTTCCCAAACACGAGGATATGTCCGATTTCCTGGTGAGCCCGGCCCAGGTCATAAACCAGATAAAAATTCCTTATAAAACATTTTATGCCTATGGTGAAAAACTGCCTTCTGTTGAAAGAGACAGTAACGATCCACAGGAACTGGGTTATGTATATGAAACCATTGCAGCGGTATTGGCCAATGATCTCCAGCAAATTCACCTGCTGGCAGACTCGAGGGATCTGCTGGTAAAAAAAGCTAAGGGCGAATTTATTGAGGAACATGCAGACAGTGCACTTGCCGTAAAAAATGTGAAACAACAGAACGTGCGACTTGAAGAACAACTGCACCAGACCGAACAGGAGAAAATTAAATTACTCTCCCAACGAAAAAGAGCAAAATGGATTGTGGGTGCTACAATGATCTTTGTCTTTTCCGCAATTATATTGTTTATAACATTATTTAAAAACAATGCTGCTCAAAGTCCAAATATATATCAATCAGATACCGCCAGTTCAGTTTTCAATCCATCGCCTGCAATCAGCTTCTTAAGAGATTATAATAATTCCAATGAGCAGTATGACCTTGATTTTAATATGCAAATGGCTCAACGATATATTACCCTTTCAACAGCCGACCAGGATAGTTTAGCAGATATAAAAAAGAAAATTCTTGAAGCGGTCTCCTATAAATTTAAAGACCGTATTGATTCCTTTTATTTAGCCATCAGGCAAAATAATACCAAGGCACTTGAAGAATTACTTGCAGATGATATAACAGCCTTTGGCAGCCTGAAAAGTATAAATTTAAATTCGCTGCTTAAAAGCCTCTCAGCCTTAGCTCAGAAAAATAAAATCAGCAACGAACCCAGAGATAGCAGCATCACAATAAGCCTTGACAGTAATGGCATTATGGCCAGGTTTGTAGAAATGGGAAATGTATTACTGGATAGAAACCGCTTTTATAAAAGCATTAAGATTAATACTTCTATTTTATTTGACAGTGGCTTCCAGGTTAAATCCTATCAATACCATGTGATTGATTCTATAAGCAATAAAGTAACCGTAGAAATATTTTTATGCAGCGACAGTTACCGCTATGCAAACACGATTGTAAATAGCTTAAAATCTGAACCCAATTTTTCTGTAAGCATACGTACAAATTTTTCTCCATCTTCAGACCCATCATCACCATACTACATAGAATATCCCCAAATAAGGTACAATGGAAAGGAAGAATTGCAAATGGCAAAAATAATCCAGGAAAAAATAGGCAGGGCCGGGGTAAAAATTGTGCCCGTTGCTGCCAGGACAGCCACGCCAAATTATATCAGCATATTTATTTGCGAACAGCAACAGGTAGATATTAAATTATACCGGCAAAATGCCATGCCAGATTTTAAGAAAACAAAAAATTAATAATTCTCAACTATACTTTTATGAGCATTCAAAAACTAACCATTAAAGGCCAGAAAGTAGTACGCGATATTGAAACTGTTGATGAAGGCCTGGAACTAAAAGCATCTTTTGTTTTAACAGGTACCCTCAGGGGCATTACAGAAAAACATGAAGTGCAGTTGAAAAATACAGACCTGGTAGAACTTGTTTTTGAAGATGGAACCAAATGGTTTTGTACACAGGATACATTGGAAGATATTTTCCCTTCAGCTACACAGCCTTCAAGAGGAGGAGATGGGACTTTTGAAATACCGCTCAGTATTGTATCTGATGCAAATGAAAGAGGTATTGTAGGCAATATCCTGTTAAAAGCATTAAATATTTTTGGAAAAAAAGTAGTACAAAAAGAAGTGAGAGAACTGGCAGCCGACCTTGAAAAAAAGCATCTTGAAAATTTTAGTGGTTTATATAGGATAGACAAAAAATTTCAGTTACAAAAATTTGTAGCTGCTAATACAACTGATCCTTTCTTCCTTTTAATACATGGCACTAATTCATCTACTAAGGGTTCCTTTGGAGAATTGATAAATACTGAACTTTGGAACCTGGTACATACCCGCTACCCGAATCGTGTACTTGCCCTGCAACATGAAACACTTACCAAAAGTCCATTACAAAATGTGGCAGAATTGCTGGAACAGTTAGGCGCAAATACCACGCTGCACATCATCAGCCATTCACGCGGCGGGCTTGTGGGAGATATACTTTGCCGCTGTAGCACAAGTGATGACAATAACCGCTGCTTTGATGCAAATGAAATAAATAAATTAAAAAAATTAAACCGCACCGGTGACCTGGCACAAATTGATAGTATTAAAAAGCTATTACTTACTAAAAAAATTAAAGTTGAAAAATTTATAAGAGTGGCATGTCCTGCTGCAGGCACTACACTTACCTCTGGCCGACTTGATCATTTTTTTAATATCAGCCTTAACCTGGTTGGTGTAGGCACCGGACTTGCATTAAACCCGCTTTACAATAGTTTTCGGAGTCTAATAGCGGCGGTAGTTGATACTAAAAATGATGAGAATATTTTGCCGGGTGTAGAAGCAATGAATCCACAGTCGCCATTTATAGAAGTACTTAATAACCCTTCCACAGCAGTAATGCCCACGCACTCTATGGTTATTATTTCTGGTAATTGCAAAACAGCTTTAAATCTCAGGGCATTACTTATTATCTCCAGTAAATTATTTTACCAACACCGCAACGACCTGGTTGTGAATACCAGCTCAATGTTTAAAGGCACTAAAAGAAAAGGGGTTCAGTTCCTCATGGATGAGGCGACAGACGTAGATCACTTCAGTTATTTTAAAAATAAACGAACAACCGATGCCATCATACAGGCCATTAATGCAACCGATGAAAAACTGCTTCCTGGGTTTAGTCTCATAGATGAAACAAGTAAGGCAGAACTGGAAAGAAATGCTTTACTAAACCTGGATGGCGGACAGGTTTTTACAAATACTGTAACGGGTACAAGACCCATTGTAATTGTGTTGCCAGGTATCATGGGTTCTAATTTATCAGCTAGTGACAAACTGGTATGGATAAATTATTTACGTTTTATAACCGGGGAACTTACACACCTGAATATGAACGCTGCTAATATTTCTGCACCATCCATAGTGCGTACATCTTATGGTAAACTTGTGCTTTACCTGCAGCAGCAATATGATGTAGTTACGTTCCCCTTCGACTGGCGAATGCAATTGAATAAAGTAGCTGTTTTGTTGAAGGATAAAATAGAAGCATTGCTAAAATTTAATCAACCCATAAAAGTTATTGCTCACTCAATGGGCGGTGTGCTGTTCAGGGATTTTATGGTAACCCAAAAACCAATATGGGAAAAATTAAATCAGTCCGCAGGATTCCGGTTGATATTCCTTGGAGCACCGCTGGGTGGCTCCTTCCGCATTCCTTATGTGCTCATGGGCAAAGATGCCATTATTGATAAATTAAGTAAGATTGATATTTTTCACAGCAAAAAAGAACTGCTGCAAATGTTCTGCAGGTACCAGGGCATACTAAGTCTGTTGCCATTAACGGAGGATGCGGCTAATGATTTCTCAGATGAAAGCACCTGGAAAAATATGGGCAAGGCCCTGGGTTTTGCAGACTGGCCTATTCCTTCCGGTGCTGATTTGAATGCTTTTAAATCCTATCGCAACAATATTCATAATGCGCTGGGGCCGGGTGATTATGCCAATGCAATATATGTAGCAGGCAGGGATACTTCTACGCCCTGTGGTTACCGCATAGACCAGACTGCTGCAGGACCACAACTGGTTTTCTTAAGTACGGCTGAAGGAGATCAAAGTGTTACATGGGAATCTGGCATTCCAAAAAAGATGATTGAAAATAATACCGTGTATTATACGAATGTGTCGCACGGTTCCTTGTCTAATGAGGCTTCGCTGTTTTCTGCTTTTTCTGAATTAATGTCTAAGGGTAACACGTCTTTATTGACAAGGGTACGACCGGTAGTACGAGGAGAAGAAAAATTATTCAAAACACCTGGAGTTACAGATTTTGATTTAAGTGCTGATGGTATTGAAAAAACATTATTGGGATTAGGAAATATGGAACCATCAGGCCCCGAAATTTTACCATTAAAAGTAATCATCAGCAAAGGTGATTTGCGTTATGCAAGCTATCCATTACTTGCTGGGCATTTTGATAATGATGGAATTCTTAGTGCTGAAAAAGCAATTGATAATTACCTGTCAGGAGCGCTCAGCGAACGCCTTAAACTGGGCATTTATGCAGGCAGGATTGGCAGCAGCGAAATGTTGTTACATACAAAAACTGATTTTAAAGGCACCATCATTGCCGGCCTTGGAGAATTTGGTACCCTGAATGGATACCTTCTTACAAAAACAGTGGAACAGGCAGCAGCAAAGTATTTGTTATATATTAATAATACTGCAGGGTCAGATGTAAAAGCAATTGAAACTGTGGGCCTGTCATCCCTGATTATTGGTTCAGGTTATGGCGGCCTTTCCATTGAAAATTCTATTAAAGCAATATGCGAAGCTGTTCAGAATGCCAATGCAAAAATACTTGCATTGAAAGAAGGTAATGCAAGGACAATTGAAAAACTGGAGTTTGTAGAATTGTTTGAAGACAGTGCTTTGAGTTGTTTTTATATGCTCAAAAAAATTGAGAATGATGAAAGCAGTGCCCTTAATATTGTTATTGAAGGGAACAGCATAAATCCGTTGCTTGGCTATAAAAAAAGAATGCCTTCCCATGGTTCACAGGACTGGTGGTGGAACCGCATTAATGTACAATTGCAGCAAAATACTGATGGTGTAGAAGGCTTGAAATGCCTGCAGTTTAATGTATCTACAAATGCAGCAAGGGAAGAACAACGCAATGTTTATAGCAGCACTATTGTTCTGGAAGAACTGGTAGCTGAACTGTCTACAAACAATCATTGGTCACCTTCGCTGGCTAAAGCAATTTTTGAGCTATTGATACCAAATGATTTTAAAGAGCAACTAAAAAAACAATCCAATATAAACTGGATCCTGGATAAATACAGCGCATCTTTTCCATGGGAATTGCTGCAGGACAGTACCGTAAATGCAAAACCACTGAGTGTAAATGCCGGCATGATTAGACAACTGGCTACCAAGGATTATAGGTTAAGGATTAATGCTGTGGCAAAGGATACGGCATTGGTTATTGCCGATCCGGATTTGAAAGGTTTTTTAATGCAACTTCCAGGTGCACAAAAAGAAGGAGACCTTACTAATGAAAAATTAGAATCGAATGGTTTCAAAACAACGTACCTGAAAGGGGCCACAGCTCCGCAGGTTATCCAGTCTTTATTTAGCGATGATTATAAGATCATTCATCTTGCGGGTCATGGTTTATTCAATGCTTCATCACCTGCACAATCAGGTATGGTTATAGGAAATAATATTTTTCTCAGTACAAGCGAAATTGCACAAATGAGCACTGTGCCCGAGCTCGTTTTTGTAAACTGTTGCTTTCTGGGAAAAACGGATTCAGTGGCAGAAGAATATTACAGGAACCGTTTTCGCCTGGCAGCAAATATTGGTACACAATTAATAGAAAATGGGGTAAAAGCAGTTGTAGTAGCAGGATGGGCTGTGGATGATGCCGCAGCTTTGGATTTTACAGGGGTATTTTATAACTGTATGTTTAGCGGCAATAATTTTGGAAATGCCATACTTGAGGCAAGGCGTTTTGTACATAAAAAATATAAAAATGCCAACAACACCTGGGGAGCATATCAGTGTTATGGTGACCCGTTTTATAAATTCAGGGATATCCAGAGTACATCTTCATCAGTGTTTAAACCATCCTACGTCATTGCTGATGAAGCTGTAATGGAATTATACAATCTTGCTCATGAAATGGATACTGGCTCATACATGCACAATGATTTTATACAAAAATTACAGGCAATATCAGAGGCTGTAGATACAACAGGCATCCGTAATGCTGCGATAACAGAATGGGAGGCTATGATTTATGCTGGCCTTTATGAATATAACCTGGCTATAGGAAAATTTGAAAGCCTTTTGATTATGGAGGATGCCGGATTTTCAGTGAAGGTTCTTGAGCAATACTGTAATGTGCGGGCTAAAAAATATGTTCACGATTATTTAAAAGACCCTGCTCAACAAAAAGATTTATTAGATCGTATGGAAAAAGTCTTGGAGGGCCTGGACACTTTACTATACATTAGTCCAACAAGTGAAAGATATAATTTGATGGGAAGTTGTTTAAAAAGAAAAGCCATACTAAATACAAGCATAGTTCAAAAAAATAAAGCTTATTCTGAAGCAGCATTTTTTTACCAGAATGCATATTATGTAAATCCATCAGCATATTCCTTAACAAACTGGTTGCAGTTGGAATCCATATTGGTAATGCAAGGAAAAAGAAAATGGAAGCAGTCTGTAAAAACAAACTCTGAAGTTTACCAGTTGTTTTCTCGTGATGAAGCCAGGGAAGAAATAAAATGGGTGCAAAAAACCGACCTGGAAAAAAATAAACTGGACTATTATAATCTTACAGCCAAAGCCGGGTTACTTATTACCAGTTTGCTTTTAGACCCACAACTAGCCACTGATGCCGCTACCTGGGAGACCATAAATGATGTTTATAAGCAGGCATGGGCCAAAGCAGGAAATAAAGCTAAGAAAACTGCAGAATTGGAGCAGTTAGACCTGCTTATTGATGCCCTGTCTCTCAGCAAGAAACGGCCTGTTATTGCCATCAACAAAAAACTAAATGCACTCAAAGCAGGTTTGGAAAAATTAATTTAAATGATAGTGAATGGTGAAAGATGAATAGTAAATATTCAATAGGTGAGTTTTAAATTGTTGATGAGAATTTGAATTAATCAATGACCTAATAACCCATTGACCCTTGACTATTAATTAATTCAACTGGCTGGTTAAAAAACTTTCTATAGTACTGCAGGGTACCAGAAAAGGTTTTGAGTCTATTATAATGTTCAACTGCTGTCCGGCAACACTATAAGAACCTGCAATCGTGTTTCCAAAAATGGAGAGATCAAAATTTCCTGCATTAAGATCACCAGTAAAATTACCCCCTTGTTTTTCCACTGTGTTTTTTGCTTTGGCTAAAACATCTTCTGCTGCTCCCTGGAATTGTACTGAAAAATTACATGCTGACATGGTAAATATTTATGCGGTTATATAAATGTTGTAATGTGCAAATTTAATACAATTAGCAAGCCATTTACTTGTTCTTTAAAAACGAATATTGCAGGTGATTTAAGACTGCAAAAAAAAGGAACGGTTTATGTATTAACGATGAGCATATATATATTCTTTCAAAAAAAACGTTTATACCATGTCAAAATCAAACTATATCGGTGGCGTAATCTTGGGCGCAGCAGCAGCTTTAGCTATTTATAAGTTTTACAGCATGACACCCGAAGAAAGAGATGAATTAATCTCTGACATCAAAGAAAAGACACACGACCTGCTTAATAATGCAGAAGATACTGTAGAAAAAGTGGAACAATTTGTGGCAAATATAAAAGAAAAGGGAGAGGGCGAATGGGTTGACAAAATGTACCTCGCAAAAAAAATGATTAATGAATTTTATGGTTCAGGTAAAAAATCCCTGTCTATGTAATTTATACTTTATTAATTATGAATGAAAGCTGCGATTAATATCGCAGCTTTTGTATTTCTAATCAAAAATTAATCCTATGGGAGGTAATTAAAATAAAAAGGAGTAAATAAAGTGAAAATAAACCAAGGTAATTTAGAAAATTATTTTTGTTATTATTTTTTCAATAGGATTATTGGAAAATTGAGCATAAAAAAGCTGCGATAAATTATCGCAGCTTAATATTGTTTTCTTTAGAGGTTAATATCTCCCATCTTTCTTATCCTGTGAACGTCCAATAATATATCCGCCGCCTGCTCCAAGCACAGCACCAATTATTGCACCTTTTGCGTTTTTACCTATTATTGCTCCCGCAACGGCACCTGCACCACCGCCTATTGCGGCGCCTTTAGCTGCTTTACTCCATCCCTTTTTCCTTGCAGGGGTAGTACTTGCTGTTGTGCCAGATGAAGATGAAGTACCAGATCCAGAAGAAGTACTTGTTCTCCGGGTAGTAGCTCTTGAAGTATTTCCACTGGATTTTGATGAGGTAGCTCTCACTGGTTCATTTACTGCAGGCTCTGCATTGGATGCCGCATAGCCAGAACCTACACCAAAAATCCCACTGCTTACAACCTGCTGGTTGTTATAACCTGTGTCTGAATAGCCATTATAATTATAACTTCCGCTATCAGAAAGTAGCACCATTGATCTATCTGTATTTAAATTTGTCTTTTGCTTACATGCTCCAAAGGCAGCCATAAGTGTTAGTCCGAATAATATCTTTTTCATGATTGTAGGTTTTAATTTATTTGAATTTTGCTGCTAATTTAATATTATACAACCTTATATGATAATATCATGCCAGCCACGAATCCATTTGCTAAAATAATAATAATCTAAAAAATGCCCCTGCTTTACAGGGGCATGTATATTACAAATAAAAATATGCTTACCAGCGGTAATTGTTAATATAGTTTGTCAGGTCATCCCTATATGCTTGTGTAGTGAATATATCTAAAATTTGTCGAACATTACCTGGGTCAACAATAGACCTTAATGAAGCTTTTGCCAAATCCATACGATCTGCTTCATCATTGTCTAACGTTATCAACCTGATTGCTTGTGCAGTGGTAAAGAAATTATTTGCATTTGAAAAGGTAGTTAGTACGGCACTCTTCTTCGCCCCAGGAAACCATTGACGGTGTATATCATCGTATAAAACGGTAAAACTGGCATCAGCCATAGGTGTTTTTGTAGAAGGCGAAGTATAAACATCATTGGATGTACCGGAAACATAATTTCTAACATAGGTTACTAATTCATCTCTCCTGTATTGTGTTGTAAATAAGTCATACAACAAGCTGAAATTAGCTGGATCAACAATTGATCTGTAAGATGCTTTAGCCATATCGAGACGATCCTGTTCATCATTATTTAATGCAATTAGCATTTTTGCCTGGGCTGAAGAGAAAAAATATCCTGTATTTGAAAAAGCTTCCAACACGGATGATTTTTTTGATCCAGGTAACCATTGCCTGCGAACGTTATCATACAGGGTATTAAAATTTGCATCACTCATCGCATAATTAGTAGTGGTAGTATTAGTTGTGCTACCACCATAGGTATATCCCGGTCCGGGATATTGTGGGTTGAACGCCCTGATATAATAAGAAAGTTCATCTCTTCTTGCCTGAGTTGAAAAAGAATTGACAACTGTGGTATAATTAGTTGGATTTACAACTGTCCTATAGGCAACCTTTGCTAGCTGGAACCTTTCATTTTCATCACTTACCAGTTGTAGTAACTGTGAAACCTGGTTAGTTGTAAAATAATTGCCGGACGTCATAAAGATTGAATTCAAAGCATTTACTTTAGAACCCATCTGGTACCTCGATTGAATATCATTATAGATGCCACGAAAAGTTGCATCAGCCATTGCCTGGCTATAAGTGCCTCCGGAATTTTGTGTAGAGCTTGATCTAATATAAGCTGCAAGGTCATTCCTACTACTCTGCGACCTTAGCAATAATGTTATACTGCTATAATTTTCAGGATCAGTTACCTTGTTATAGGCTGATTTTGCTAGCGGAAGCCTATAGCCGTCGCCAGTTACCAATTGCAATAGCTGGCCTACCTGTGCTGAAGTAAAATAAGTTGAATTGGCAGTAACCACTGTGTTAATCTTTGCCACTTTTGAGTTAGTATTATAAGTAGATCTCACATCATTCATAACAGAAGCAAAATTAACATCACTCATTGGCACACGATAATCTGTTGTATTGTTTTGGTCATCCCTATCTCGTCTTCCTCTTTTAGATCTTGTTTCAGAAATGGAGATGCTCCCATTTCCGTTAACAGTTATATTTAAATTATAACCACTTCTTACATTAAATATTTTTGAATTGCGTTTATTGACAATACTTTGATTAGCATTAATCACTTGTAATGTATGCTGGCCCGCAGCTACATTTTCTATAACTGCTGTATTTAAACGTTTAACTGCAGAATTATCAACTGCAGTAGTTAATGCATAATTAACGCCATCTACATAAACTTGTTTATTTAAATTTCCGTTTATAGTTACTGTAACTGTTGTGTTCTGAGCATTCAGACTAATTGCTGCAAAACAAGTGATAAAAAAAATGGATAGTGCTTTCATAATACCTTTCTTTAATTTTTAATAAATATGATTTTTCTCCCAATAGAAAACAAAGTCTGTGCCGCAAGACATAGTGATAGATATTGCTACCTTACTGGCAATTGGAAAGCAATCCTTTAGGATTTTTTTCTATGTCTATCAAATACCAGCTAACTTTCAGGAATTATTAAAAACTACTGATATGGTACTTATTATTTTAGGCATAATACTATTGTTTGCATCACTTGGTTTGAAAGCGTTGCCTACGCTTCAGCGCCAGGTAAAAACGCTCAGGTTAGTCGCAATTGGGCTAATTGTATTGGGCATATTTTCCTCATCATTTGTACAGATAAATGCAGGTCAGGTGGGTGTTAAGAAATTATTTGGAAGAGTTCAGCCAGACGTACTCTCCAGCGGCTTGCATATTGTGAATCCCCTGATAGATGTAGAAAACTTTGACATTAAAACACAGAACTATACCATGAGCGGGCTGCATGATGAAGGCAAACAAATTGGTGACGACGCCATTAGGGTGCTAACTGCTGATGGTCTTGAAGTAACCATAGACCTGACAGTCCTTTACAGAGTATTGCCCAATGAGGCACCGAGGATTGTAAGAGAAACTGGTAGTGACTATGAAACTAAAGTAGTACGCCCGATCACCCGTACACGTATCAGGGACAATGCTGTTTATTATGATGCTATCGCATTGTATAGCACACGCAGAGACGAATTCCAGGCAAGGATATTTAAAGGTATTGAACAGGATTTCAGTAAGCGTGGCCTGCTGCTGGAAAATTTGCTGGTTCGCAACATTACCCTGCCGGCAACAGTGAAGAGCTCTATTGAACAAAAAATACAGGCAGAACAGGATGCCCAGAAAATGCAGTTTGTATTGCAGAAAGAAAGGCAGGAAGCAGATCGTAAGAGGGTAGAGGCGCAAGGTATTGCAGACTATCAGAGAATCATCAACGAAAGCCTCACAGATAAACAATTGCAATACGAACAAATACAAGTAATGAGAAGCCTGGCTGCATCAACAAATGCGAAATTGATTTTTATGGGCGGAAAAGGAGCGCCGGTAATATTGGATGCCAAGTAGGTTTGGACAGAAGAAAGTTGATAGCTGATAGAGGATAGATGACGAGTTTCGTAATGAAAATTTATAGCCTGGCCTGTCAACTCTCAGCTGTCATCTGTCAGCTAACATATCAGCTACTCATCATCATCTAATAATTATATCGCTCATCATCTGCCTTCCTGCTATGTAAGTTTAGTCTTACTTCCCATTCCAAATAGACCTGCACAAGTTCTACTTCCGCATAAAAATTTTTATAGGCTGGTAATGATGACGATGGTTTTAAACTGCTCACTGTGAATTTGAGAGAAGCCTGTGGCTCTTCCAATTCGCCATTAAATTTCATAATAGATTCGTCAATTTTTAAATTGCTTTTCTTCACCAGGCGGAAACAGTTTTTATAAGCTTTCACAGCTTCCCTATAGTCTTCTCCTTTATACATAAGGGCTTGCCAACCCGCAGTTGTATCCACTACAGAATGATATCGCATTATATAACATTCCTTTGCACCGGGGATGCCTCTTTTCGACCTGTAGGTATCTACATCAGGAAGCTGTGATATATTTTCTGATTGTATTGAATAGAAATTTCCTTCGTAACTGGCTACTACCTGCTGCAATGAATCTGTAAATGCACCGGATGGAAGAATTGATTTATAAAATTGGGCATGGGAAAGCAAAGTGGTTGACATAATGAAACATGCAAGGGTTAGTTTTCTCATAGAAGAAGATAGTTTTATGCAATCTATATAATTTTTGTTTACGGCATTAATATTTAGTTCTATTCGAATAAAAACTACAATTATTTCTCTCATAAACTACATCAAACAATTTGCAGCAGGTTATCTTTGAATCCTTATCCAATACCTCTGAAAGCACACTGAACTTCCAGTATCCATCAACATTGAAAAAAATGTCTATGAACAACCTTCGCTCCTAATGAAGGTTTTTTTATGCCTGGATTTCTACAGGTAGAAAAAAAACTAATCATTTCTACTCATGCAACTACAATAAATATTAAATGCCCACGTTATCTTTGTAATTCAATCCACATATCCTGCTGATAGCTGAAAAAATCTACCAATCCAATTTAAAGCCTTCGACCCTATCGGAGGTTTTTTTCTGCCCTGTTTTCTCTACATAGAGAAAAATATAATCATGTCTATAAGTTCATCTACAACAAATAATACATGCCAATATTATCTTTGTAACTCAATCCACATCTCCTATTGATAGCTAAAAAAATCTACCAATCCAATTTAAAGCCTTCGAGCATATCGGAAGTTTTTTTTATTGGATGATTAAAAGACGCCTTCGAGTACTACATTAAAACTGTTAATTATACTACAAAAATATATTGCCAGAATGTTCATATTTGTTATCTAATAACCAAACAGCAAAAATTACCTACTTGCTCAGCAAAAGTTTTACCCGAATAAAAAACCTTTACTAAAGAAGCCTTCGAAAGAAGGTTTTTTTATTTTATGTATATACCAATAACGAGACAAGCGGCACAAACAATAAATAAAATAATGAGCAGGGGATAAATAAAACGCCACCAGGCTTTTATAGAAACCTTTGCCAGGGCAAGAGAGGGAAGGACCAGGCCAGTTGGTGTCATGAACCCCATTATACCCATTCCAAACAAATAAGCATTTACAATTTCGCGGCCCGGTACGTTTACAAGCAATGCCAGAGAACCCATAATTGGCATAGTAAGTACAGCCATTCCAGATGAAGATGATATAAAAAGAGTAAATAACATGTACATCACAAGTAATAACACTATAAACAATGCAGGCGGCATTGTACTCACAAGATTTGCAGCATAAAAAATAATGCTGTCACTTATCTGCCCTTCATTAAGTAAAACAGTAACTCCTCTTGCTACGCCTATGATTAATGCAACAGGTAAAATACCTTGGGCTCCCGCAATAAACTGCTGAATAAATACAGCTTCCTTAAGTCGTAATACAATTGCGGCGATGATACTCGCAGCAAAAAACAATGTGGACATTTCCAGCAGCCACCAATCAAAAAATACCACACCTGTAATCATTCCCAGGAAGGTGGCTGCAAATATGAATAGGGTCAGTTTAGTTTTATTATCCAGTGGCGCAGGTTTTTCTAATATCTGTGTTGCGCCTGTTGTAAGTTCTCCTCCCGATTTATATACTAAACTTGAAGCAGGATTTTTCTTCACCTTCTGTGCATATCGTACAATGTACCAGATGGTAATAGCTGTAGTGATCACAAACATTAGAATTCTTTCGGTGAGCCCGTCTGTCCAGCTAATGCCGGCTGCATTGGAAGCAATTATGGTAGAAAAAGGATTGGTAAATGATGAGAGAGTTCCTAGTTGTGTACCGGCAAAAATGACTGCCACCGGTACGATCAAATCGTAACCTGCTGCGATAAATATGGGGATGAGAACAGGATAGAATGCTAATGCTTCCTCTGCCATTCCATATGAGGAGCCTCCAAAAGAAAATAGAAAAGTAAGAATAATAATCAACCAGGCTTCCTTGCCTTTCATGCGGTAGGATAAGGAAGTAAGGCCCCTTATCATTGCTCCGGATTCATTGATGATTTGGATAAATGCGCCTATAAGTAAAACAAAGAATATAATATCAATAGAATCATAGATTCCTTTTACCGGCCCCTTAAGGGTTGCTATAATGCCCTGATGCTGTGATGCTGATTTTTTATAAGTACTCGGTACAGATACAGGTTTGCGAATGCTGCCAGCAGAAAATTTTTCAAGCGGTATTAATATATGCAGGCTGTCTAATGTAGGTTGAGAAAAAGGAAGAATAGTTTCACTGTCGGCAGTTTTGTATAAAAAAGATTTGTTCTCCTGGTAGGCTAATGTATCATACTTGCCTGCAGGAATAAGCCAGGTGGCAATTGCCGCCACTACAATTACAAACATTAAAATGGTAAGAGGCGACATGAAAGATTTCTGACCTGCCATAGCTGTTAGTTTTTTTAAAGATAAGAGGGATTAAATTAAAAAATAAAAATTCAAAAGTGTATTCCTAAACCTCTAAACCTCTAAACCTCTAATTCCGATATAAAACGCAGCGGTTATAAATCAGAAGTTCAGATTGCTTCTTCGCCATAATCAATGTACTCACTGAATGATCAAAGGAGGCTCATCGCAATGACGACATGGGATTGCTTCTTCGCCATAATCATTGTACTCACTGAATGATCAAGGAGGCTCATCGCAATGACGACATGGGATTGCTTCTTCGCCATAATCTTTGTAGTCACCGAAGGACCAAATGTGGCTCATCGCAAAGACGCCGCATTTTTTTGTAATTGGGAGGAACATCCATACGTCATTGCGAGGAACTTTACTGAATGTTTATTGTTTTACTCAAATCTCTTTGCGACAAAGCAATCTGAAGTTACTCTGCCCATAAACCCTAAACCTCTAATCCCTAAACCAAAAATAACCCGAACTTTGTACTTCAATGAAAGCATCATCTGTAAAGGAAATAAAAAACACCCTGGAAAGCGCCAGCCATGTTGAGTTATTAGCTTTAGCCATGCGGCTTATTAAATTTAAAAAAGAGAATAAAGAACTCGCCACTTATATATTGTTTGAAGCCGGCAATGAAACGGGATATATTATCCAGGTAAAGGATACGCTGGATCTATTATTTGCAGAAGTAAATAAAACCAATTTGTATTTTGCAAAAAAGAACCTCAGGAAGATTTTACGCACCGCTAATAAGTTCATAAAATACACTGAAGTGGCAAGTACCGAAGTAGAAATTTTATTATACATAGCGCAAGCAATAGCTGACTTAAAACTTCCGATGCATAAAAGTACTGCATTGCTAAACCTCTATAACGGCCTTCTGAAAAAAACAGAAAAAGCTATGGCAGGGCTTCATGAAGATTTACAATATGACTACCAACGCCAGCTAACGGTATTAAAGGCTATGGCTTAAAATTGCCTTTGAAATTTTTCCTAAAATGATAATAATCCGGCAACGAAACATTCCTTACATAACCATTCCCTGGATTGTTTAAAATGTATTCTTGGTGATAAGCTTCTCCAGGATAAAAAATTGAATAGGGCAAAACTTCGGTAACTATTTTAGCAGAATATTTTTTGCTGTCTGAAATTTTCCTGATAGCATCATTGATGATTTGCTTCTCCTTGTCATTGCGGTAAAAAGCTATAGAACGATATTCAGTACCCATATCATTGCCTTGCCTGTTAAGTGTGGTGGGGTCATGGCTTTCGAAGAATGCATTAACAAGTGTAGCAAAACTTATTTTACTGCTATCATAATACACCTGCACAGATTCTGCATGGCCAGTATTTCCCGAACTCACCTGGTCGTAATTCGGGTTCTTAGTTTTACCGGCAGCGTAACCCGATACGGCATCCCGTACACCCACCAGGCTTTGGAAAATAATTTCGGAATGCCAGAAACATCCTTCAGAAAAAGTAGCCACGGATTCTTTTACACCCTGCTTTGCTGATGTGCCAGCCGCTACATTGTAGGGTTTAGTTTGTTGTGCACAGGAAATTAATGTTATGAACGAGATGAGGACAGTAGTAATTAGTTTCATTTTAAAATAGTTTTATGATAGAAGAACGAAAATAATTATCTGGAAGTTCTTTCACACATGTTAATTTAATCCTAACAGCAAATCATTTTCCTTTAAATTAGCAGCAAATCTACATGATGAAGAAGCTAATAATTGTCATATTGTTTACAATTGGTTTCTATTTCCCAATATTTTCACAGCAGCCAAAGTTTACAGCTTCAATGAAAAATTTGCAATGCGAAGCCGTAAGGAATGCAGCAAGACATGCCTGGAAAGGGTATAAAAAATATGCAGCCGGTTTTGATGATTTAAAACCATTGACCAAAACAGGAAAAAACTGGTATAATCATTCCCTTCTGATGACACCCGTGGATGCATGGGATACATTTATTTTAATGGGTTTGGATAAAGAAGCGGCTGAAGCCAAAGCAATGATACTGGATAAACTCAGTTTTGACGTGGACAATGATGTGCAGGTTTTTGAAATAGTTATCCGCCAGTTGGGGGCATTAATTACAGCCTTTGAAACAGATGGCGATAAAAGATTTTTGACCCTGGCTGTAGATTTAGCTAACCGTTTAATGCCAGCCTTCAACAGTAAAACCGGGATGCCTTACAGGTATGTACATCTGCAGACTGGTAAAGTTCGGGATTCGATAAACAACCCTGCAGAAATAGGAACACTGATGATGGAGTTTGGGCAACTAAGCAAAATAACCGGCGATAAAAAATATTATGATGCTGCAAAAAAAGCTATCATGGCGGTTTACGAGCGAAGAAGCAAAATTGATTTGCCCGGGGAAACCATTGATATCAATACAGGACAATGGATAAGTACAGCATCGCATATCAGCGGTTATATTGATTCTTATTTTGAATACCTGTATAAAAGCTGGTTATTGTTTGGCGACCAGGATTTTAAAACCGCTTTTAATACGCATAATAAGGCCATCAAAAAATATTTGCTGAAACCCACAGCACACGGTAGCTTCCTGCAACATGTTGACATGAACAGTGGCAAAATGATCTCTACAACCTATGGTGCATTAGATGCATTTTATGCCGGCCTTTGTGCATTTGCAGGAGATATAAAAACCGCCAGGCAAATTCAGGATGCCAATAATTATATGTGGACACATTTCAATATGGAGCCTGAGGAATTTGATTTTGCGACGGACGCTGTTACAGCACCATATTATATACTGCGGCCGGAAAACCTTGAGAGTTGTTTCTATCTCTACCGCCTTACCAATGATGATAAATATTTATTCTTGGGAAAAAGAATGGTAGATGACATCATAAAATATTGCAAAACGGAAGATGCATTTGCATCTATAAAAAATGTTAGCACTTATGAAAAAATGAATTCCATGGAAAGTTTTTTCTTTGGTGAAACGCTTAAATATGCATACCTGATTTTTGCACCCACTGGTAAAGTGAATTTGAAAAAAAAAGTGTTCAATACAGAAGCTCATTTATTTAATATCGCAAAACAAAAAAAATGATTTCGGGCATAAATTCTTTTAATAAAGTTTTTTTTATAGGCATTGCAGGCACGGGCATGAGTGCTATAGCCCAGTACCTTGCCGGTATTGGTAAAAAGGTTAGTGGCAGCGACAGGTATTTCAAACCAGGTGAAGTGAATGAAACAAAAGATAAACTGCAGATGATGGGCATTAACTGTTACCTGCAGGATGGAGAAGGTATAACAGAAGCCATTGATGTAGTAGTAGTATCTACCGCGGTGGAAGACACCGTTCCAGAAGTGCAGAAGGCAAAAACATTAGGCATACCCATATTCAAACGCAGCGAACTGCTGGCATTAATTGCTGAAAGTAAAAGAACCATTGCCATTGGCGGCACATCGGGAAAGAGTACTACCACGGCTATGTTGTATGATATTATGCAAGCTGCCGGTTTGAACCCTTCGGTCATCAGCGGTGCTGGCCTGGTAAGTATTATAAAAACAGGAAGAATTGGTAATGCCATTGTTGGGGATGGAGATTTCCTTGTCATTGAAGCTGATGAAAGTGATGGCTCCATTGTACAATACAAACCTGAAGTTGGCCTTTTACTTAATGTTGATAAAGACCACCAGGAACTGAATGAACTTATTAGTGTTTTTGGAACTTTTAAATATAACTCAAAAAAACTTTTTATTGTAAACCAGGATAACCAGGCAGCAGCACACCTTTCTCAAAATATACAGCATGATTTTTCTACCAAAGAAAATTCCGGTGCAGGATATATAGCTACAAGTTTTCAGCAACGGGGTTTAACAATTTCCTTTAAGGTAGAAAATGTGGCATTTGAATTAAATACGCTTGGTGCACATAATATGGAAAATGCCCTGGCTGCAATTGCTGTTGCCAACCAGCTTGGTGTAAGCCTACAAACCTGTGCTGAAGCACTTTCACACTATGAGGGAATTTACAGGAGGCACCAGTTGCTGGGCATAAAAAATGGTATTTATTGCATTGACGATTATGCACATAACCCGGTAAAATGTGCAGCATCTATAAAAGCGTGCCAGCCAGTAGCTGCAAAAGTTATTGCCTGGTTTCAGCCACATGGTTATGGCCCCACACGTTTTTTAAAAGATGATTTCATTAAAGAGATATCTGCTGCATTAAGGCCGCAGGATGAAATTTGGATGAGCGAAATATTTTATGCTGGTGGCACCGCGGTTAAGAATATTTCTGCCAATGAATTGATAGAGGGTATAAAGGCAAATGGAAAAAATGCTTTTTTTGTTGAAGAGCGGGATGAATTTTATACAATTGTAAAATCGCATTTAAGCAATGATTGTGTTGTATTACTAATGGGAGCAAGAGATCCAGGCCTGGAAACTTTTTCAAAAAATATATGGAAACAAATAAACGAAGAAGCATAAAATGTCCATGATAACTTTAATTACATATATAAAGCAATTACATGGTTGCAGGGAAGTGCCTGCTTTATTGCGTGGGGCAGCACTTGCTGATTTACCATATATTGAGAATGCTTTTTTGTTGGTAGAAGATGGCATCATTGCAGACTATGGCGCCATGCACGACCTTGAATGGAAAGTGCCATCCTTGCCAAAAAACATTATCAATACAGAAGGACAGATGTTATTGCCCTGTTGGTGCGATAGCCATACCCACCTTGTATTTGCCGGCAGCAGGGAGAATGAATTTACAGATAAGATAAAGGGACTTTCATATGCTGAAATTGCGGCAAGGGGAGGAGGTATATTGAATTCTGCTAGAAGACTTAATGAAACAAGTGAAGCAATGCTTTATAGTGAAGCAGCAATGCGTTTGAATGAACTGGGCAGGCTCGGGACAGGGGCAATAGAAATAAAATCTGGTTATGGCTTATCCGTGGATGCTGAATTGAAAATGCTGAGGGTGATAAAAAAGCTTAGGGAGCAATCGGATCTTATTATCAAATCAACCTTTTTGGCTGCTCATACTTATCCTCCGGAATTCAAAGAAAACCACCAGGGCTATATTGATTGCATTATTAATGAAATGCTCCCGGTGATAGCTTCGGAAGAACTAGCTGATTATATTGATGTCTTTTGCGAGGAAGGTTTTTTCTCAGTGGCAGAAATGGAAACTATCTGCAATGCCGGAAGACAATACGGCCTTAAACCAAAGCTGCATGTAAACCAGTTAAATAGCATTGGTGGTTTACAATCCGGTATTCAACTTGGTGCCGTTTCTCTTGATCATTTGGAAACCATGACAGATACAGATATAAAAGATTTATCTCAATCTAAAGTGATTGGAACATTGCTACCTTCTGCAGCATTTTTTCTACGCATGCCTATGCAGCCTGCAAGAGCGCTGATAGAGGCAGGTGCGGCCATTGCATTGGCCAGTGATTTCAATCCAGGCTCATCGCCAAGTGGAAATATGAATTTTGTAGTAGCACTTAGCTGCATACAAATGCGGATGTTGCCAGGGGAAGCCATAAATGCAGCCACGCTTAATGGCGCCTATGCAATGGAAGTAGCGGGCCAGGCAGGCAGTATTACAGTTGGTAAAAACGCCAATTGTATTTTTACAAAATCCATTCCTTCACTGGCCTATCTCCCATATTCTTTTGGAAATAATTTAGTAGATAAGGTAATGATAAAAGGAAATTTTATTTAGTACACTTATGAAAAAATATGTTTTAACAGGGATGTTTATTATTTGTGGCTTGTTAGCAAAAAGCCAGGCAGATTCGGATGGATGTGCAAAGTTTAAAACGGGGCAATTCGCTTATACAGATGACTCTGCCAGGACATTCGTTATAAAAAGAACAGGCCGCATTCAGGAAGAAACAGAACAGGGAAAAAATATCATTACCCGCTCCAGGATAAGGTGGATAAGCCCATGTAACTATGAACTAAAGCAATTATGGAGTAACAGTAAAGTAAAAAGAAAGAACAATGGTGTAGTGACTTCTGTAATTATTACGCATGCAGGTAATGACGAATATAATTACTCCTGCAATTGTAAGAACCTGGCGGAAGATAAAAAAATTAAAGGGACAGTTTATAAGTTAGGTGCTGAACAGAAAAGGAATTAGTGTGGGCTGTTGAAGCCATGACAGTCCGAAAATTACCATTTATCAAAAGTTGAAAGAATGCAAAGCTTAATTTCCTATCTTCCTTCCCTAAAAATTAAGAGCATTATGAGAAAAACCTTCCTTTTATTTATACTATCTATTTTTTTAATCCAGGCCATTATTGCGCAGGAAAAGATGGATAATGCGGCGATTGGTAAAATACGTACTGAGGGGTTGCAGCATTCAAAAGTTATGGACATTGCTTTTCAACTAACGGATGTGAGTGGCCCAAGGCTTACAAATTCGCCAGGTTATTTTCGTGCGGCCAACTGGGCCAAAAATGAACTCGCAAAATGGGGATTAACTAATGCTGCCCTTGAACCCTGGGGCGATTTTGGTAAAAGCTGGGAACTGAAAAAATCTTATGTGGCCATGACTGCACCATGGTACAAGCCTCTGATGGCTTTTCCTAAAACATGGACCAGGGGAACCGGCGGATCAAAGACTGCACCTGTTTTATTGGTTAAAGCAACGGACTCGGCAAGCCTTGAAGCCTACCGTGGCAGCATGAATGGCAAGGTGATTTTATTATATCGCACAGATACTTTAAAGCCAACATTTAAAGCAGATGCTGGAAGGTATAATGACGAGGATTTAATTAAAATGGCTAATGCCAAGGCTTCTGAACCCAGGCCTGCTAATGATACTGCAGCACAAAGAAGGCGGCAGCAATTCATGGCTACTCGTGGCGGCATTTCTTTGGCTACCCGAATAAAAAATATGGCTGAAGCAGAAGGAGGAGTTGCTGTATTAAGTATGTCAACCCGTGGTCATGAGGGAACATTGTTTGTGCAGGGTGGAGGTGCCTATGGCGAAAAGGATCCAGATAACTTTCCAGACATAATGCTTGCAATGGAAGATTATATGACCTTGATGCGGCTGGCAAACAGCGGCTCGCCTGTTTCGTTAGACATTGATTTGCAAACATCCGTTTCTGCAAAAGATATAAAGGGTTATAATGTTGTGGCAGAAATAAAAGGGACAGATCCTAAACTAAAAGATGAAGTTGTAATGCTGGGAGGGCACCTGGATAGCTGGCAGGGTGCAACTGGCGCAACAGATAATGCAGCTGGCTGTGCTGTAATGATGGAAGCTTTAAGAATAATAAAAACAACTGGGCTTGCACCACGCCGTACCATACGCATTGCATTATGGAGTGGAGAGGAGCAGGGATTACTGGGATCAAGGGGATATGTAAAAAATCATTTTGCTGATCCGGCTGATATGAAATTATTGCCAGGGCATGAAAAAGTATCTGCATATTATAACCTGGATAATGGCACAGGAAAAATCCGGGGCATTTACCTTCAGGGAAATGAAGCCGCCCGGGGTATATTTACTCAGTGGCTGCAGCCGTTCAATGATCTTGGTGCATCAACAGTAACTATCAGCAATACCGGCGGCACAGACCATCAATCCTTTGATGCCGTGGGATTGCCGGGTTTCCAGTTTATACAGGATGAAATAGAATACGACACACGCACTCATCATACGAATATGGATAGTTATGATCACCTGCAGGCAGCAGACCTGCAACAGGCGGCAACAATAGTGGCAAGCATTGTTTACAATACTGCTAATCGTGATGAAAAAATTCCCAGGAAAGCATTGCCTGAATCAAGACCTGCCGGAACAAGAGGATTTTAAAGTAATATATTCTTAAGATAGAAATGGCCTGGTTTAAACCAGGTCTTTTTTATATGATTTCCATTAGCACGGGATTAATTTAATTACTAACTGAAATTGGGGCCTATTATTGTAATAGAGGTAAACAACGAAATAGAAATACAGGTACATTATTTTAATTGCAACAATACTTGCATATGACTACTTCAAAACTTAATGGGATAATCTTTATTTGCATTGGTTTAATGATTGGATTTCCTGAATATTTACATGCTCAAAAACAACAGGATCCTTACAGGTATGGTCTGCCTGCCGATAGCATTAAAAATGCAAAGAATGATAAGCTTTTTGATAGCCTGAATTTGGGCAAACTTGGTCTTGGCAGGCGTGCATTTGATTATGCCATGTTGGGCCACGAGGTTCTGAAAAGTAAAAAGCTGTTGTCCAATGAAGACCTTTTATCAATTGCCGATATGAGTGCGGCATCAGGAAAAAAAAGATTTTTTGTCCTGGATGTAAAAAATTATCGATTGTTATTTGTAACATATGTAGCACATGGCAGGAATTCAGGGCTGGATCAAACCCTGTATTTTTCCAATGAAGCGGAGAGCTATAAAAGCAGTGTGGGATTTTATATTACTTCTAACACATATTCCGGCAAACATGGTTTCTCAATGCGACTGGAAGGCATCGAGATGGGCTTTAATAATAATGCTATGTCAAGAGATATTGTGATGCATAGTGCAGATTATGTAAGTGCAGCAGTGGTAAAGAGCCAGGGCTATATCGGGCGCAGCCTGGGCTGCCCGGCACTTTCACCAGAAGTGTATAAACCCATTATTGAAAAAATAAAGAATGGGTCATGCCTGTTTATCTACGGCAATGATTCCCGCTACATCATTAATTCCCGCCTGCTAAAACGACCTGTCGTGCAAGGGAAAAGAAAAATATAGGGCAAATTATCTAAAAGCAATTTTATTGAGCTTTGCCTTTTAACTGCCCTGAAATCTTAACTATGGCATGTTATAACACCGTTCATAACAAAATTCAATTAACCATCTTTTAAACAGGGTAAATTAGACGTATAAAAACTTTTATATGAAAATAAAATCATTTCTATTACTAGCAATTGTTCTTTTATTTGCTGGCGTTTTAACTGTAAACGCACAGGGTAAAAGGCAAAGCCCAAAAGCTACCGCAACAGGAAAAATAGGTGATGCTAATGTGACTATTACATATAGCAGCCCATCGGTAAAGGAAAGGAAGATATGGGGTGATCTTGTGCCCTTTGATAAAGTATGGCGTTCTGGTGCCAATGAAGCAACCATCCTTGAAACAGACAAAGAGCTTAAAGTTGCAGGGAAAAAACTGCCCGCAGGCAAATACAGTTTGTACACTATTCCCGGCGAAAAAGAATGGCAGGTCATTATCAATTCCCAAACAGGCCAATGGGGTATTGAAAGAAGCGGCGAAACTACCCGTAAAGCCGAAAACGATGTAATGGTTGTGAGTGTAAAACCAAAGCAGTCGCCTGTAATGCAGGAAAGCCTGGTATATTTAATAAATGAAAAAGAGATTGTATTAAGGTGGGAAAATCTTGATATTTCAGTGCCGGTAAAGTAAGTATAGTTCTTTTCTTTGGATAAGCTGCCTTCCTCCAAAAAGGGAGAAATGGCATCCTATGCATTTTGCTGATGTTCAAAAAGATAAAAGCAAATAAGAGATAATCTTGATGGGTAGAATTTTATCGTTTGCAATTATTGATGTGAAAATCCGGCAAATAGATGTTCGATCTATTGGATTTGAGGTGCTATATATTATGAACAAGTATTACAATTTATTTGTTCCGTAGGAATATATGTTGATTGTAACAAATCAAAGATAAATGCATGGATTCGTTTTGTAAGAACGATTGGTGCTTTGGTTGCATTTTAATTTATAGAATCAGTATGAAAATAGAAGTACCCTATAATAACAATCAACCAAAAAAACTTAATTGGTCCTGGCGAGTATTACTGTGCTATCCCCTCCTAATTGAATGACCAATGAATTAGTAGACAACGGAAAGCTTCCAAAACGTTTCTGTTCGTAGTCATAGAGCATGAAAATATCTTCTTCAATACCGTCGGGTTCCCCCAGTAGTTTTATCACCGAATCTTTTTTTAACCCTGGCCAGTTGTAATTTTTCAGGAGGTCATTTATCATCTGCTTCCGGTAGCTGTAGTTTAGGTCATCTTTTAAATCCCATTTTGTTCTTTCAAATTTAATATCTGGTTTTGATGCCTCGTCTTTACTGCCGCAGGCGGAAAAGAATAAAATAACACACAAAAGCCATTTTGTTATTTGCTTACCGAATATTAAGGTATTAGATAAAACCGGATTTGGTAATTCTATACCATCCTGCTGATTTGGGTTGTGAGGTATCATTTTAATTTAAAAAAATATGCTTTGAAATACAAAGTTAATCAAAGTACTTTGTAATTCAAAGTAAATGTAGAAAAAAATAGTGAGAGTAGCTTTTACTGGGCACAAAGGCTGAGTTCAAATTGAATTTACCATACGTCAAACATATTTTGCTCCTCTCCATTAATAAGATAAATTTGAACTCCGCTTCCTGGCCAAATAAATTAATTATAATCATGAAAAAATTGCTACTGCTGATTTTATGTTTTCCTCTTTTTGCGAGTGCTCAAACGATTCCTTCCATAGAGGATAAAACAAAAAGCCTCCAGTCTTTCCCCGGGTTTGTAAAATATTTTTGGGATGAGAATACTGGTAAACTTTGGCTGGAGATAAATAATCTTGATTCAGAATTGTTATACCAGACGTCTTTGCCTGCCGGGCTAGGGTCAAATGACATTGGATTAGATCGTGGGGCATTGGGCAATACATCTATAATTAAATTTACCAGGGTAGGAAATAAAGTTTTAATGCTGCAGCCCAATTATGATTTCAGGGCTATTACAAATGATGTTGCAGAAAAAAGGGCCGTGGAGCAATCCTTTGCCCAGTCTGTTCTTTGGGGATTTACCATAGAAGCCCAAACAGGCAAAAGCGTTTTGATAGATGCGACAACTTTTTTTTTAAGGGATGCCATTCAGGTTGCCAACAACCTTCAGAACAACAAGCAAGGCACTTATAATGTAGATGTGTCCAGGTCTGCAATGTATTTGCCTCGCACCAAAAACTTTCCGCAGAATACGGAGTTTGAAACCACCATAACTTTTGTAACTAAAGACGCCAGACCCGGCAATCTTGTTGCATCCGTGTCGCCAGTCGCTGATGCAATTACTTTGCGCATGCATCATTCTTTTGTTCAGTTGCCGGATAGTAATTACAAACCACGTTTATTTGATGTAAGGTCTGGTTTTATTTCCACGTCTTATTTTGATTACAGTACGTCAGTAACAGAACCCATTAATAAAATGTTTATAACACGACATCGGCTGCAAAAAAAAGATCCGGCTGCTGCGATGAGTGAAGCCATAAAGCCCATCGTTTATTATCTTGATAACGGAACCCCGGAACCCATACGCAGTGCATTACTTGAAGGTGCCCAATGGTGGAACCAGGCATTTGAAGCTGCAGGATACAGGAATGCATTCCAGGTAAAAATATTACCGGAAGATGCAGACCCGATGGACATTCGTTACAACATGATAAACTGGGTGCATCGTTCCACAAGAGGGTGGTCTTTAGGAGGTGCTGTGGTGGACCCACGTACAGGTGAGATTATTAAAGGCAATGTACTATTAGGGTCACTGCGTGTTCGCCAGGATTATTTAATTGCATCAGGATTATTGGCGCCCTTTGATAATGTTTCCATTTTGAAAGATGCTGAGAATAAAATGCTTCAAATGTCTTTGCAGCGGCTTAAACAGTTAGCAGCACATGAAGTAGGACATACCCTGGGGCTGATGCATAATTATATTGCCAGCACACAAGGTAGAGCAAGTGTTATGGATTATCCATCACCGCTTGTTACCATAAATAATAAAGGAGAACTTGATATTGCCGATGCCTATACAAATCAAATTGGTAATTGGGACAAAGTAACTATCAAATATGGTTATACTGAATATCCGGCAGCGATCAATGAAGCAGCTGCTTTGAATAAAATAATTGCTGATGCAGCAAAGCATGGATTGACATTTATTTCTGACAGGGATGCAAGGGACCCAGCCGGATTGCATCCCCTCGCTCATTTATGGGATGTTGGAAAAGACCCTGTAACAGGATTGAAAGAAGTAATGATGATACGCCAAAAAGCATTGGCAAGGTTTGGTGAAAATAATATCGTAAAGGGAATGCCCATGGCAATGTTAGAAGATGTACTCGTACCTGTTTATCTTTTTCACCGCTATCAGCTGGAAGCCGTTACAAAGCAGGTAGGCGGTTTAAATTATACTTATGCTTTAAAAGGAGATGGGCAACTGGTAACTCAATCAATACCCAAACAAGATCAACTTTATGCATTGAATGCAGTTGTGGATTGTATGGATCCAAAATTCCTGGCATTGCCCGAAAAAATAATTAAACTTATTCCTCCTCGACCTGCAGGCTATAATTATACAAAAGAATTATTCAACCGTAGAACCGGACAGGCATTTGATCCCCTCGCTGCTGCAGAAAGTGCTGCTGATTTTCCGCTTTCTTTTTTATTTAATCCCTCCAGGCTTAACAGGATGGTACAATACGAAGCTGAAAATAATGGTCTTGGAATAGATGAGATGGTAAATGTTTTAATGAATAAAACATGGAAAGCGCCAAGGCAGAAAGGATTGGAAGGTTTAATACTTCGGCAGAATGAACAGTTATTGCTAGGATATTTATTGGGTGTTTCCCTTAATGATAATATTTCATTTGCAACCTATGCAGCGATAACAAAAGCTATTGAAGGAATAAAAAATTATGCAACTTTAAAACTACCATCTGCCGATAAGTTGACTAAAGGATATTTATTACTAACACTTGAAAGAATTAAAAACCGGTTGACAGGAAAACCTTTTATTCCCCAACAGTTACCACCTGGTTCGCCTATTGGTTGTGATATGGATTAAGAGGCACTTGTATTTTATTGCAATTAATTTAATGCAGCCTGGTTCATTCGGTTTTATTAAAAGGAATTTTTATCTTGTATTTATAAATTATTTTTCATGACAAATGAAATGTATCCATGTATATGGTTTGATGGCCAGGCAAAAGAAGCCGCAGAATTCTATTGTTCTGTTTTCAACAACTCAAAAATTACCACCAATACTCCCATGGTAGTGATGTTTGAAATAGAAGGCAAAAAGATAATGGGATTAAATGGTGGGCCGATGTTTAAAATAACTCCGGCTATTTCATTTTTTGTAAGTTGTGAATCCGTGCAGGAGATTGATGACACATGGAAAAAATTATCAGAAGGAGGAAGTGCAATGATGCCTTTAGATAAATATCCCTGGGCAGAAAAATATGGTTGGGTTAAAGATAAATTTGGAATGACTTGGCAATTAATGCTGACGCAGTCGCCTATGGATAACCAAAAGATAAAAATGTCTTTTCTCTTTGTTGGAGAACAATATGGTAAGGCAAAACAAGCAGTTGAAGAATACACTTCCCTATTTCCCGGTTCATCTATTCAGAGTATGCAGCATTATGTAGCAGGGGAAGGAGATCCGCAGATGGTGGGAACACTTAAATTCGGTGATTTTACATTAAAGGATGTACAATTTGCAGCCATGGATGGATTTGGCAATCACGAATTTAAATTTACTGAAGGGCTTTCTATAGTGGTGGATTGTGAAACGCAGGAGGAGATAGATCATTACTGGAAAAGGCTTACAGAAGGAGGAGAGGAGAGCATGTGCGGCTGGCTGAAAGATAAATATGGTGTAAGCTGGCAGGTAATTCCAAAGATACTTGGCAGCTTAATGAGTGATCCTGGAAAAGCAGGAAACGTAATGAAAGAAATTATGAAAATGAAAAAACTGGATATTGAAAAACTGGTAAATGCTTAAAATTCCAGACTTCTAAACACCACTATGCCACTTAGCTACATAATTTACGGTTCATCTTCAGTACTCGTCATAACATTGCTGATATATTTTATCAATAGGAAAAAGGAGAAAGATTAAACATTACAATCATCCAATGGATAAATCATTTGCTTAAAGAGGGTATCTTGATTCCTATTCAAAATATTTTTCTTCCCTGGTTAGTTTACCCTCTTCATTCAAACCTTCAATAATCACCCGGATTTTTTTGCCTGTATCATTATTGTAAAATGGAATAGTAATCCGCTTGTTAGTTGCATCCATCAACAGGAAAGGATTCCAGTATAATGTGCTGCGGTAATCAATCATCGCAGGGTTATTGTCAATTTCATAGTTGGGTGTATAAAATTCTTTTATAGAGGAATATCCATGAAGTATTGTAGTCTCAAGGCCCTTAATGCTGGAATTGCTGCTGCGGCCTTTTTTGGTGTAAACAGCTACTGCACCACCGGCACCTCCACCAAATGATCCAAAAAATGGAGGGTCAAAAACTTTAATCATTGCCACATCACTCATTGGGGTTGATTGTAATAAATTTATGTCCACGTTCATTTCATTTAAAAACACATCTGTATTACTTCCACGCCTTGTAATACTACCACCATCGGGGCCTGCTGTATTTATCTGCAAGCCTGCAACCTTACCTCTTAAATAATCTAAGATGCTTAAAGAAGATTGTGCGAAGGGATCATCTTCCACTGCAAAAATTCTTGAATTGCCACCGCTGAATAAGCCGGAAGCGTATTCTTTCTCTAACTTATCTACGGCGGATATTTTTTTTGATTTTACAGTGACGTTTTCTAATAATTTAATCTTTTGTTTTTTCAACTGGGCCAGGTATAAATCGTTTTGCTGAATTCGCCTTTCCAGGACAGTGGGCGGGAGGCCCGGGGAGAAAAACAAGTTGGAGAAGGATGTGGCTGGCATAGGGGGAGATTTAGCAAGGGAACTTGTAAAAGAAAAACTTGCCCTTGAAGTGAGAGCCTTGTTTTTATCATTATTTAATTGGTAAAATAATTTTACTGTATCAAAAAAGTAAACGCCATCCAGCTTAAAATTGCCATCTTTATCTACAGGTATAGTCAAAAATACAACATTCGAATTATCTGATGCCTGTAACATTCCGGTAAGTGTTTTATCAGTCAACTGGGATTGTGTTAATCCAAAAATTCTTCCCTGCACGGAAAGATAATCTACAGGTTTGTATTTTATTGCCGGCCATTGATTCGCCAATAACGCTTCCCATTTAAATCTTCTCCAGCCATTGGTCATCATGACCAGGTCCAGTTGATGTTTTACAGAATCTTCATCTGAAGAAAAATAATAAGCAGGGTCATACACATATCCTTTTAGGTCGGATGTGAGCATTAGTTGAGAAAAAATATTTTCCCTGGAATTGTTATCAGTATCAAGGTCTGCATCTGTAACGGATATTGATAGATTACTTTTAAGGCGGCCACCTACATCTACCTGCAGCAGGTTCTTGCCCCGTGGACTAATATTTTTTTCTACCATGTGCAGATCTGTCATAAAAAAATAGCTGTTGTTATTTATAAAAGCTATCCTTTCAGCCACTGGCTGTTGAATTTTATTAAACAACGTTATTTGTATGATACCATCGGGTAGGCTGTCAGTAGGTATGGGTGCCGTTATAGCCGTTTTTGTATTCAGGTTAATTCTTGCTGCATACACTGTTTGCGAGTTCACCTGTGCCACCACAATATATTCTTTTAATTCCGCTGTGGCATTTACCGGCCTTACAATAGAGTATAAAAGTTTTCCATTTACATGGGATATACTTAGTGTTGCTCCTGTACTATTTGCTTTGGGTAAATTAGTTTCATGTTGCATGCCGGCCGGATCTTTCCATAGAGCTTTATATCCTTCACCTGCTGTCAGCATAATTTTAAAATAGCCCATGCCCCTGTGAGTACTGTTAAAGCTTCCCACTGTTATTCCCTTTGGGTCTTTAATGATCCCACTGATATCAAATGGTTTTCCATAATTATCATTTGTTTTAAATGCAACACGGCTTTCAATATTTTCTACAAGATCACCTCCTTCGGGAAAAAGCGTTAAAGTATAGGTTAGGCTATCATTTAATTTTTTAGCAGCAGATGCAGGCCTGATTATATTTACCGGTTTTAAATAAAGGAACGAAGAATCAAAATTAAGCATCCATGAAGTATAGGCCCTGATATAAAGTTTATATGAAGATTCAGAATCTTTCAGGTCAAAATGTGAAGCGGCTCCTGCCTCTAACACAGGCATAACCTTACGTTGCAACACAGTGCCTTTTTCATTTACCAGTTCGGCATAAAGAGTATTGCTGATATAAAATGGACGGTTCCCGGAAATAAGATATGCTTTAAACCAGATTGTTTCACCAGGATTATAAAAAGATTTATCCAGTTGCATGTAAATTTTCTCCTGCGGATAGCGGGTGTTTAATTCATTCAATAAAGAGTCATATAACTGCTGTGAAAATGCACTTAAACTGAATAAGGACAACAATAAACAACAGCTTAATTTTATTTTCATAGCAGTGAGGAAAATGTTTTTATTTATGAATAGTTATTTTAAGAAAGTGATTTTATTATCCATGATTTAGAAACCAGATGTTATGAACAAATGCGCTTAAGGCTTATGTATTTCAAATATATTCTATTGTTAGTATGAAAATACAACCATTCAATAACTTAGTAAAGCACTTCTGCCACCAGGTACTGACATTATGTTTTTTTCATCCAGTATTTTATTCTGTGGCAGGCAAGTTAGATTATTTAGCATGCAAGATTACGATCCCCCACATAAGTTTTATCAATGGCACACGGATTGTTTTATATCCTGTTCACCTAATATATAACCTGCTGCGAGATATTTATTTTTAGGTTCCAATAAAATTAGTAAAAATTAAATCAATGCCCGAAGGTCCTTCAATACTTCATCTTAAAAATAAGCTGCTTGTTTTCAAAAGCAAAATAGTGAAGAAGGCCGGCGGCTA
>JBDSYV010000266.1:0-6336 GCA_040110925.1 Ferruginibacter sp.
ATATAATTGGTTCCCGACTGAAATGATTTAATATCTGTAACAACAACACTTCCTGTTAATGTATCCATACCATTGGGATTTGCCGTCACCAATGTAGCGGTATCACTCATAAATGTGAAACTGACACCAGTAGCGGTTGCTAGTGCTGGTTTAGAAAGATTGATTAATGCATTGCTTGCAGAAAAACCTACCACATTGGTATTGGCACTAAGGCTACTGCCCACAACAGCAAGACCAGTTACACCGGTAATCGTGCCCACAATATTCGTTATTTGATAAGACCCTGCTACGGTGTTTCCAGTGAGGTTTGCTGCAGTACCATTTACCCTGGAGGTAAAACTTGCAGATCCGGTAACCTTGTTTGCAGCACCAAAATTTATTTTTCCAACCACGTTTACATTGTTCAGCACATTTACTGATTTGGCTAAAACAACATCACTATAATTTGCAATGGTTAAAGAGGGAACATCAATAGTACCAATGCCAGAAATCGTTTGAAGATTATTGCCGCCCATTATTACCGTATTCGTACTGTTGAGAGGACCGTTTAAAGTGCCATTTACGGTGAGGTTGCCCAGCACCGGTGTATTACCACTAGTATGGGTTATGAATGTACAAGCGTTGTCAATTGTTAAATCCTCAATTTTATAAAATGGGCCATCTGATTTAAATGTTGCCCCATTTTTCACAAAAATATTTGAATAGGTTTTAAGGTTGCTCCAGGCAGAACTAGTGTAGGACGTAATGCCATCGAGATAGCTGACATTAGAGTTCATGAAATATACATTGCTTCCAGGATCCAGGTTTAAAAACTGTATCGTGGAGCTGCTGCCCATTGGACTGCGTCCGGTGTAATAATATAATGAAGCACCAGTTTTGAAATTAATACTTCCGATTGCCGAAGCATTAAAGCCAGACGATGCAAGTGAATCTGTGATATGAACTGCTGAACCAGTATTAAAAACAAATGAATTAGCGGTGACAACAGTAATAAAGCTTCTTGTATGAACAGTGTTTGAAAGCGGGCTTAAATAAACCGTGCCGTTTACAAGGCCTGTTGCACCTGCTCCCATTACAACCTGCACGTCATAATTGTAGATTGCCATACCGAGTGTAAGCGTGCATCCTGCATTCACCTGCAAATCTTCTGCGCTGGTACCGTCCCCATTAATTGTAATTACTGCAGATCCTGCCGATGCCCGTCCAATAATAATATTAGCATTGTTTTGCAATACTAACCTGCCGCTGTTAGTTGAAGATGCAGTAGTAGTAACCTGCCCTGTTGTTGGTATGGTGCCGCCAACATTTGTTCCGTCAAAAACGAGGATGTCATTAGATGCCGCTACAGATCGGCTTGTGCCGAGTCCATCAAGTTGCGTGTTCCAGTTACTATTTGAAGTATAACTTGTAGCCGCTGTGCCACCTACCCAATAATAGGTCGTTTGGCTGTATGATAAACCAGCAATTAACATTAGGGTAAGGGTGAATAAAAATTTTTTCATATCAAGGCATTTTAATTCGTGTATAATTTTTTTAAACCTGCTGGTTAATTTTTTGGTTACTGGTAATAAAGCGTATGCATATCCAGGCAAGCGGCACCATCAGTGCTGCCATAATAAAAAACGATGTATAGCTGGTTTTTGTTAATGCAGGCACAAGCCAGGTTACTATCAATGTTCCTGCCACTGCAGATGTGCCTCCCATACCGGCAACCGTTCCTACGTTTTTTCCATGGAAATAATCGCTTGGTAAAGTCTGCAGGTTATTTATCAAAAACTGAAATCCAAATAAAGTGGCGCCTATCAATGCTATTGCAACTGCTGGTTGGTCTTTTAATTGTTGCAGGTAAACCGCAATGGTTACAAGTGATAATAACATAATGATGCTACCAATTGTTATTGCATTCTTTCTCGCCTTTACTGCAGACTTTCCCTTTTTTATCAGGCGTGATGAATAGAATCCACCGGATAATCCGCCAATAGCTGCAAATAAAAAAGGTACCCATGCAAATGCACCCACCTGAACAATATCAAAACCAAAATTTTCTTTAAGAAAAAAAGGAAGCCAGGTAACAAACATCCACCATACCGGGTCAATAAAAAACCGCGATGAAATAATGCCCCAGGTATTTTTAAATTGCAGTAACTGCCTCCAGCTAAAAACGTCTGTCGCTACAGGCATACTTTCCTTATTCACTGGTGTGAGAATATGTTCCTGTTCTTCTTTGGTGATCCAGGGATGTTTATCGGGTGTATTTTTATTGATGACGAGCCAGGGAATGATCCATAATAAGCCAAGAATTCCTATGCCGACAAATGTCATCTTCCATCCAAAAGCAACATATAGATAAGCAATAAAAGGTGCAGACACAACGGATCCCAACGAAGCTCCAGCACCAAATATTCCTTGTGCTATCGCCCTTTCTTTTGCAGGAAACCATTCTGCATTACTCTTTGCGGCACCAGGCCAGTTTCCCGCTTCGCTCAACCCGAGTAAGAAACGAAATACATTAAAAGATGCGAGCCCCCTTGCTGTTGCATGCAAAGCAATAGAAAAGCTCCAGGCAATAATCGAAACAGCAAAACCGAGCCGGGTACCAATTGCATCCATCAGCTTACCCGTAATGGTTTGTCCTATTGCATAAGCGATCATGAAAAATGTGGTTATCAGTTTTAATGCATCCTTGCTGTCTTCTTTTCTGATTCCAAAATCCTTATGGATATAGGGCCAAAGGATATTGATGGCAGTACGGTCAATATAATTAATGATAGTGGCAAGCCCTATCAATCCAATTATCCACCACCTTAATCCTTTTACTTTCATAATTTTTTAATTAAACCTGGGTAATGCTTACTTATCATTATTGTTCAAAAAATCTTCCCGCATTGGGCTGAACACATCTATAAGTGTTCCTGCTTCAATACATACCGCACCATGTATTGCATTTGGCGGCACGTAAAAACCATCACCGGCTTTTAATATTTTTTTCTCATCAGCAATTGAAACTTCAAAAACACCTTTCTCAATATGAGTGATCTGAGTATGAGGGTGCTGATGCAGGGAACCTATTCCACCCGTTTCAAAATCTACTTTCACCAACATAAGGCGCTCATCAAAAGACATGATTTTCCTGCGAACTTTTTCATCCATTTGCTGCCAGGGTAAATCCGAATCTTCAATAAATACTTTCAGGGTTTCGCTTGTTTCCATTGTTTAGTTTTTTAATAGTTTATTATGTCTATGTTAATTGCTCAAATTTTTCTCATCATAAATTACAGCATACGGCCCTTTCCAGGTAAAACCCATTGCTGTATGGCTGGCATTTTTCTCAAAGTCTTTATTGCATTGTAACACCTGAATTTTTTTATTGTTGAATATAATTTCCACTACAGTAAATGCATCATCCTGCTGCAACAATTGTATATTTTTTACGGCACTATACGCATTGCTTGAAAATTCAGAGATAGGATCAAAACTTCCATGCACCTCTATTACACTGAGAAATGAAACATTCTTTTCTTTTTTACGAATGATCATTGCCGGCTCGTGCCTTAGGTTAAAGTTAGGATCGCCTGCTCCCGATCTTGTAAAGAAAATATCAGCTTTTCCCTGCACCAATGTATTGATACTGTAATAAGTCCTGTTATTTAAAATGGTAAGTTGTACAACAGTGTCCTTTGCCTCTGCTTCTGCTTCTTTCCATAAAAACTGGTAACCGTTTTTGTTTCCCAATGTCTCCTGCTTATTTACAAATGGTTTGTACGCAACAGAAGTACTGATTAATTGCCCATCATAATGAAAAGGAAGATCGTATTGATGTTCTTTATCAGAATTTGCATTAAAAACATCCACAACAATTTTTTTATTTCCCGGCAAGTCAAGCATATAAACAGTTCGTTGCAACTGCACATCTTTATATGCATTTATGTCACGTGCAGCAACAACCTGTACATTTTTATTAATGGTACTACTGAATAATTTTTCAGGATGATATTTTTCTGATGCTGATTCTTTGCCATCAAAATCACTTTTTTCATCTACCACTATTGTATTGTGTGCAATGGTTTGCGCAGCGTAACTTTTGGTTACCGGTAAATACCTGCCACCGTATTTTTGTTCTACCCCAATGAAACGAACGGCTCCGTAATCAGTCAGCACCTCATTTCCTTTATCGTAAAAATTGATATTAAGTTTATCGTAATGCCCATGAGACAAGCCATGTGAGCTGTATTTAAAAATGAGTGAACTTAAACTTTTCCCTTTACCGTTTCTCAAAATACTTACACCGCCTTCATCTCCTTTAGCACCATCATTATTTTCCACACTCCTGTAAGGAAAAAATTCAGGGACATTTTTATCGTCTGTAAGATATTGTGCAATTGAAACACCACCCTTGTTAAGAAGTACACGAGCCTGTTTTTTAGCTATCATTAAAAGGCCAGCATCTTTTCCATACTTATCCCAGGCTACGTCAATAGCAGTCACCAGTTCATTACTCGTAAAATCCTTTTCCTTTAAGGCATCATTGAATGAAAAAAACCTTCCATCAATATTTGTTTGCTGCAGACCTGCCTGTAAAGCTTTTTGTAGGATATTATCCCTGTATTTAAATATGTTCAATTCAGGTTTTGCATGATCTAAAGCTGTAGCAAAAACATAATAAGGCAAAATGGCATACCGCACATAGTAAGGTCCTTCTGTATAATAACCATCCGGCGAAAACAAACCATCCATCAATGCCAGGAAGCCTGATTTACCATCTTTATTTGTTCCATACAATGCCATATCTATCCAGTCTTTATTGCCGGATGCAATACCTACCATACCTACGCCTGCGGTTGCCCATACGGCATGGTTATGAATCAGGTTAAACCACTGGGGCATTTCTTTTGTAAAAAAATCTACTTCCGGTTTAAACGCACCGGTTTCAATAGTTTTTTTATCAACTGCAGAAAGAGAATTGTACACAAGATCATAGGCCATGCCGGTATATACCAGCCAGTTGGCATCATTGAGTGCCTGCCAGAAAATGCGGCCGGGTGAACTGCTGGTGGCTTCAGGATGATTTTTTAATGTAGGATTTAAGGCGGCATATTTAAGCAACATATTTTTTACCAGTGCTGAATATTTTGCATCCCCGGTAAGATTATAAAGTAAACCGCTGTTAAACATAAGTGTGTAATTAGCCTTATGCTTATCATGCGTATAACCACCTGCCTGGTCTTTAGGAAAAGGAACATCCACATCTTTTCCTACAAATACATCTACATCACTTTTTATTTCTTTGTAAGATTGCCTGAGAACAGGATATTTATCCAGGCTGGATTTTACAAATGCTGCCTCTGCCTTAGTAAAAAAAGTAACGGGATGCTGTGCAAGTATGCACAGAGGCAATAGTAGAAGGCATATGGTTTTTAGCAATCGCATATCAGATACCGGTTAATCGTTTACCGTCAACATAAAAAATTACTAAGCGAAATAGGTTCCGCCATTTATTTCTACACTTTCTCCATTTATAAATGAAGCCGCATCACTTGCCAGGAAAACAGCAAGTGCACCTACTTCTTCTGCTTTGCCCTCTCTTCTTAATGGTGTAGCCGCAGCTACATTGGTTCTAACTTCAGGCTTGGTAAATGTGTTATGAAAAGTTGTATTTATCATTCCGGGTGAAATACAGTTTACCCTGATACCTTTTGGACCCAGTTCTTTTGCAAGGCCACGGGTAAGCGTTAGTACACCACCTTTTGCCGTAGAATATGCAAGTGCACCAAAGCCCCCTCCATCTCTTGCTGCCTGAGAAGAAAAGTTTACAATCGCTCCGCCTTCTGTCATAAATGGCGACACTTCCCGTGCAGTGAGATAAGCTGATTTTAAATTGACATCCATCACCCTATCCCAAAAAGCTTCATCAAGATCTGGTAATTGTTTGCGGCCCATTAGTCCGCCGGCCACATTTACCAGTACATGAATAACATCACCAAATTTTTCCCTGCAATATGTTACCATTTGATTTACTTCAGAGGCTACAGATACATCTGCTTTAAAAGCAATGCCTTCACCACCAGCCTCCTTAATCAAAGCCAGGGTTTCATCAGCCTGTTCTTCGTTATTTAAATAATTTACACAAACTTTTGCACCTGCTGCTGCAAGCTGCAAAGAAACTTCGCGGCCAATATCACGGGCACCACCGGTAATTATAGCAACCTTGCCTTTTAAGGAATTTGTTGTACTCATCATTTTTATTTTAGAAATGAAAGGAAGGATTTGCAGGATGGTTGCAATAACAATTAAAAACTGTTGTAGTCAGTATCATTTTTGTAAAAGGCAACAATCAAG
>JBDSYV010000267.1:0-6287 GCA_040110925.1 Ferruginibacter sp.
ACTGGCTCTTTGTGGAAGATCATGCAAGGGCTATTGATATAATTTTTCATGAAGGAAAGATTGGAGAAACCTATAATATTGGTGGGCATAATGAATGGACCAATATTGACCTGATAAGAGAACTTTGCAGGCAGATGGATGAAAAACTAAATCGCCCGCCAGGAGAATCTGCCAAACTGATAACGTTTGTAAAAGACAGGGCCGGCCACGATATGCGCTATGCAATTGATGCTACTAAATTAAAAAATGAATTGGGTTGGATGCCATCCCTGCAATTTGAAGAAGGGTTATCCAGAACTATTGATTGGTATTTGAATAATACAGGTTGGTTGAATGATGTTACCAGTGGGGCTTATAAGAATTATTACGAAGAACTATATGGGAAGAGGGTTTAGGGGTTTAGGGTTTAGAAGTTTAGTAAATAAGTAACTTGTAGGTTTATTTTTTCCACTTTAAAACTATGAATATGAAAACTTATTCATTCGAAAAATTAGATTGTTGGCAAAATGCACGTCAGTTAGCAGTTTGGGTGTTTAAGAATACACTTTCTTATCCTACTGAAGAAAAGTATGATATAGTTAGCCAGATGAGGAGGGCAGCAATTTCAATTGCTTCTAATATTGCGGAAGGAACATCAAGAATTTCAAAAAAAGACCAGGCCCACTTTAGCACTATGGCATATAGCAGCACTATTGAACTGTTGAATGATATTATTATTTCAAATGATTTACTTCTTATATCAGATGAATTATATACAGAAGCAAGATTACAAATTGAAAGGCAAACGCTATTAATTTCTGGTTTGAGAAAATCTCAAACTAATTCCAGGTCCGCTAAACCCTAAACCCCTAAACTCTAAACTGCAAATAAACCATCTACATGAAAGGCATAATTCTCGCAGGCGGTTCCGGCACAAGGCTATACCCAATCACGATGGGCATCAGTAAACAGCTCATGCCAATTTATGATAAGCCTATGATTTATTATCCGCTAAGCACCCTAATGCTTGCTGGTATAAATGAAATATTAATCATCACTACGCCTGAAGACCAGGATCAGTTTAAGAGATTACTTGGAGATGGATCGCAGTGGGGATGTTCATTGACCTATGCCAAACAGGAAATACCCAATGGACTTGCGCAGGCATTTGTTATCGGTGCCGATTTTATTGGCAGTGATAGTGTTGCTTTGGTGCTTGGCGATAATATATTTTACGGTAGCGGTTTTGGAAAAATTCTTTCTGCTGCTTCTAATCCTGAGGGTGCAGTAATCTTTGCCTACCCCGTCAGCGACCCGGAAAGGTATGGTGTAGTGGAATTTGATAAAGACTTTAATGCTATAAGTATTGAAGAAAAACCTGTAACGCCAAAAAGCAATTATGCGGTGCCGGGTTTATATTTCTACGATAATTCTGTTGTAGAAATAGCAAAAAATATACAACCAGGTTCAAGAGGAGAATATGAAATAACGGATGTAAATAAAAAATATCTTGCGGATAAAAAATTAAAAGTGGCCGTCCTCGACAGAGGATTTGCATGGCTGGATACCGGCACCTTCGATTCATTGAGCGATGCAACGGAGTATGTAAGGGTAATTGAAAAAAGACAGGGACTTAAAATTGGCTGCCTTGAAGAAATAGCCTGGCGAATGGGATTCATAAGTAAAGAAGAATTGCTGAAGCAGGCGCAAAAACTCGTAAAAAGTGGGTATGGACAATATTTACTGAGGATTGCAGAGCAATAAGCAGGAAGCATGTAGAAAGAAGCAAGTAGAAAGTATTGAATGCTGAGGAAGGCCTAAAACATTGCACAGGCAGCCTTGAAATGCACTCCCCTCACAGTAAAATAAAATTCTTTAAACTCCGTTTGTGCAGTTGTATAAAATTATTAATGTCTATAGCAACCAATATCAAGGGCTGGTATAAAAACCCTGCATTAAAAGCAGTTGGTATTTATACTTTCACTAATTTTTTTTCTAAAGCAGCTTCTTTTTTGCTGTTGTTTGTTTTTACTAACCCGGTTTATATTACCCCATCTGAAAACGGACTCTTAAGCCTTTTCAGTAATAGTATGCTATTCCTTATGCCCTTTCTTTCTATGGGCATTATTCATTCCGTTAGCGCCGATTATTTTAAATTGTCAAAAAAAGATTTTAAAGATTTTTTTACCACTGGATTCGTAATACCATTTGGTATTATGATAATTGCTATGCTGCTGTTATTTATTTTTAAAGACAGGTTGCAGCAGCAGTACGGTTTTCCGACAATGTTTACGTTGCTCATTCCCCTGATAACTTTCCTTACTTTTTGCAACGAACAATTGCTAAGCCTTGCCCGCAACAGCAACCAGCCTGCGGTTTACCTGAAAGCCAACGTTTCTAAAACAATATTGGAGCTTGGCATATCAGTTATATTGGTTGTATTTTTTGCATGGCGCTGGCAGGGCCGTGTAACAGGAATTTTAATTGCTTACATCGTCATTGCGATTTATGGTTTTTATTTTTTCAGGAAAAATGATTTCCTCTTTGGTCGCATTCGAAGAAAGTTTATTTATAGCGAATTGCAATATGCACTACCCATCATTTTTATGCAGGCAAGCATATTTTCGATGAGTGCTTCAGACCGTTTTTTCCTTTCGCATTTTACTAATGACAATAATGCAACCGTAGGCATTTATAGTGTTGCTTCCACATTTGCATTGGTCATAAATGTACTGGCGATGGCATTAATTCAATATGTTTTTCCTAAAATATATAATCAGTTATCGGGGGGCACAAAAGATTTAAAGTTTATTAAAAAATTATTTACATGGTATATAATGGTTTTGTCAGCAGGGTTAATTTTATTGATTGCCGGCACACAGGTTGCTTACCGGTTGTTCATTAATTATCGTTATTTACCGGCCCTGGAGTACCAGTTCCTGTTGTGCATTGGTTTTTTTCTTTGGGGAATAGCCTATTTTTTTTATTCGTTCCTGCTTTACCATAAAGATAAAAAAAGAATTATCTGGCTCTCTGCATGTTGCATAACATGCAGCATAACGTTAAATTATTTTTTTATAAAACAATGGAGTGCTACAGGTGCCGCAATGGCTAATCTTTGCACTTATTCTATTGTATTAATAATAACTTTATTTATTACAAAGCCATATTGGAAAAATGTTTTCATAGGGCAGGCTATAACTAATAACACTAATTAAAACGAGGATATATTTTTTGAAAAAAACTATTGTTCATTGTATTTACAATCTTGGGCGTGGTGGTGCAGAAACCATGCTGGTGGGTGTATTAAAAGAGCTGAAAGATTACAATAATATTGTTGTTACGTTGTTTGATGATAATCGTTTTGGAGAAAAGCTGGAGTGTGACAAATATATCTGCCTAAATCTTCGCTCGCTTTATTCGCTGCCGCTTGCTGCTGGTAAGCTTAAAAATATTATTAAAGAAAATAAGGCAGCTATTGTTCATAGCCACTTGTTTTGGCCTACGCTGCTGGCAAGGTATGCCACTCCAAAATCAATCCCATTAATTACCACTATACATACTTCTATTGCATCTTCCAATGATTACAGGAAATGGCATACGCGATGGCTCGATAAATTGTCTTACCGTTCAAGGCCAAGCACTATCATAGCAGTTTCTGATGCTGTACTGCAGGATTATTTTTCATTACTTAAACTAAAGCCCGGCAAGCATTATGTGCTGCATACTTTTGCTGGTGATAGCGGCATCCAACAAAAAATATCGTGGACAGCAGGACCGACTTTTAAATTTATAAGTACAGGTGCATTAAGGAAGCAAAAAAATTACGCTTTTTTAATTGATGCGTTTTCTATGCTGAAGCTGCAGCCTGTTGAACTGCATATTTATGGTAGTGGCCCTCAGCAAAATGTTCTGGAAGATTTAATTGAAAGTAAGACCGTAAAGGTTTTTTTAATGGGCGAAGTTGAAAATGTGTATGAAATCCTTGCTGGTTATGATGGCTACATAAGTGCTTCTGAATTAGAAGGGTTTTCCCTTTCAATATTAGAAGCGATGGCTGCGAAACTACCATTGTTGTTAAGTGATATTCCTTCATTCAGGGAGCAGTGTGATAATTCCGCAATTTATTTTGACCTAAATGATAACCAGGCCCTTGTAACTAAAATTAAATCTTTTGTAATAAACCGGGAGAGAAGAGAAATTAAAGCTGAACAGGCATTCAGGCGCTTTAATGAAAATTACACACTCCCACAACACGTTAAAGCATTAAGAGAAATCTATGCTGATGCGATCAAGGGTATTTAAATCAGTATTTTTGCTGCTAATTATAAAAATAAAAATGCATGTGTGGCATAGCCGGTTTTGTAGATTTTAATAATAATTCTTCCAGGCAAATTCTTGAAGATTGTACAAATACAATTGCTCACCGGGGGCCTGATGGTACAGGCTTTGAGTTTATACAGCATGACAATTTCAGTATAGGACTCGGCCACAGGCGACTATCCATTATTGATTTGAGCGATGCCGGACGGCAGCCAATGTGGTATAAGCATTGGTGCATCATTTTTAATGGTGAAATGTACAATTACCAGGAAATTAAAGATTCGCTTATTGTCAAGGGGCACAGTTTTAAATCGCATAGCGATACGGAAGTCTTGCTGCATGCCTTTGAAGAGTGGGGTGAAGATGCCATCCAGAAATTTATTGGCATGTTTACATTCGTCATTTTTGACAATGAAAAAAAAGAATTTCTTGCCTGCCGCGACAGGGCCGGGGTTAAGCCTTTTTTTTATTCATGGCAGGATGGGCTGTTCATTTTTGCATCTGAATTAAAAGCCATTGTAAAACACCCTTCATTTAAAAAACAAATAAACCTGGATGCTGCTGCTGCTTACATGCAGTTTGGTTATGTGCCAACACCACATTGTATTTACGAACATACATATAAGTTAAAGCCTGGTCATTTCCTGCACCTGGATACCAAAGCAAAAAAAATTAAAACGACGCAATATTGGAATGTTTACGATGCATATAACAAACCTACGCTTAAAATAAGCCTGCCCGATGCCATTGAAGAAACTGAAAAGTTATTGACCAATGCATTCCAATACCGTATGGTAAGCGATGTACCTGTAGGTGTTTTTCTAAGTGGGGGGTACGACAGCAGTTGTGTAACCGCATTACTTCAAAAAAACAATACGGAAAAAATAAAAACCTTCACCATAGGTGTACCGGATGCGGGCCTTAATGAAGCGCCCTTTGCAAAAGAAATAGCAGCGCACCTGGGTACTGACCATACGGAGTATTACTGCACGCAAAAAGAAGCATTGGAAATAGTTCCTGAATTACCCTTTTTTTATGATGAACCTTTTGCCGATAGCAGCGCCATTCCTACTACTTTAGTGAGCAGGATTGCAAGAGAAAAAGTTACAGTGGCACTTTCTGCCGATGCAGGGGATGAAATTTTTGCTGGCTATACCCGTTACGATTTAATAATGAAATACGGCAAGAGAATTCAAAATATTCCGGGGGTTTTACGTAAATCCACTGCAGCATTGATGAATTTTATACCTGCAGGATCCATTCCGTTAATGAATAAAATGCACTTGTTTCATAGCAGGTACGAAAAAGTAAAATCAGTGCTAAAAGATCCATCTGAGCAAAATATTATGATGAGCATAACAAAACAAATGGATGAAAATAGCATTTCAGGTTTGTTTAAAAACTCTATCAGCACACTTTCATCTGCCTTTGATAGTAAGGAGTTAAAGAAAGAATTTTCCTCTACGCTGCCTTTTATTATGGCAATAGATTACCAGACTTACCTGCTGGATGATATCCTGCAGAAAGTAGATAGAGCTACAATGAGTGTAAGCCTTGAAGGAAGGGAGCCTTTTCTAGATCAACGAATTATTGAATGGGCCGCTCAACTTCCTATGGAATTTAAATACAACAATGGCAATAAGAAATTTATATTAAAACAGATTGTACATAAATATCTTCCACAGCAAATGATGGATAGGCCCAAAATGGGTTTTGGTATCCCCATTGCCAATTGGTTGCTTAATGATTTAAAACCACTGGTAGAGCAGTATCTTGACAAGGATTTCATTTTAAAACAAAATATTTTTGTTCCTGCTGAAATACAACGAATGAAAAATTCGTTTTATGGTGGAAAAACAGAAATGGCTGAAAAAATATGGCACTTGCTTATGTTCCAGATGTGGTATGACAAGTGGATGAATAATAATTAGTTTAGGCGTTTAGATGTTTAGAGGTTTAGCCCCTCCCAACAAGTAACTTCTAAA
>JBDSYV010000268.1:0-20637 GCA_040110925.1 Ferruginibacter sp.
GATAATTTTGGGTTGCCCGTATTTTCCCAAATTAGTTTGGGCTGCCCTTCTTTATTCAGCCGATAAATGCAACCTCTCAAACTAAAGTAAACCTGGCCGTGTTTATCAACCTGTAATTTCAAATTATCTGCAGAGTCAATGTATTGGGATTGCGGTATAGACGGTATTTCGCTGGTCTTTTTATTAATGTCCAGCAACACGATGTTTTTTTGAGTCAACACCGCCAATTTGTTGGCAGCAACAAAAATGCAAGGATAGGTTTCACGATAGCGCATTATGCCAATAGGTCGAGTTGTATTCTTTACCTGCGTATTAAAACGGATGCTGCTGAAGGTTTTCCGGTCGGCATCGCTTACCTGCACGCCATCTTCACTCACCAGGAATAACCTTCCATCGGAAGATTGTATTATTGCGCTGACGGTATCCTGTTGCAGCAATCCATTAGCCCTACTGGCGTACCTGACTTCTCCGCTCGCAGGTTCTACCCAACCCACACCTTTATGATTGTTCATGATAAACTGAAATCCCGCCGGGGCTTTATTTCTGCCCCAATAGGCCCAATAAACATTTGGTACGTTTACCAGGTTGGCAAGTGTGGTATTCCGACTTGCCTTGAAGGTTCTCATGTTAAAATTATCTGCCTCAAAGGGACTGCTGTAAAAAACACGCAGCGTATTCTTTTCATCCAGACTAAGCGAGTTAATTGAATTAGCTGCAAGCCCCGATGTATCATTAGGTCGAAATTTAAATGTTTTGAAAGTCCGCCCATCAAAACGACACAATCCGTCGAGGGTGCTAAACCAAATAAAACCATCCTCATCCTGGGTAATGCCTGTAATAAAACTTTGCGGCAGGCCATCTTCTACACCAAAATGTTGTTGGTTGGTAAACAGTCGTTGTTGTGCAACAATCTCCTGCGCCGTTATTAAAAAAAATAATAGAGGTAAAAAACTTGAAAGATGAAATGAGCAAATATAAAATCCCGAATAACAATTGCTATGTTTATTAGCGAATTCTCCGGGCACCTTAGAACAAACTTTATGATGCAATAGTTTAAATACCTGAATCAACTTAAAGCGATAATCTACTTTATTGCCCACAAGAATTAGTTGTTTGAGAGTTTTGGTAATTTTCAGTTCAGAAAAAAGTCAACTGTTTAAAAGGAAAAATCCTGATCTCTTGGTTGAAGATAAGGCATCTTGGAAAAGATGGAAGATACTTCCTGGGTTTTGCATAAAAATAAGATTTTATCCCGATCAGGTTGAAAGAGCTATCAGGATTTTAAATGACAAGACAATGGATTGGGTAAGGAGGTTTTCAACACCCCACAGAGTTGTAATAATATGAGAATTTCAATTGTGACCTCTACAACTTTTTTAACGCTTATTCGTTTATTTTTGTGTACAAACCGGATAAATGAAAAAACACTTTCTACCATTGGCAATACTTTGCTTCCTTTCTATTGCTACCAAGGCCCAAATGACCCGTTACATTGTAAAATTAAAAGACAAATCATTTAATAGTTTTTCTACTTCAAACCCCTCACAATATTTATCAGCCAGGGCATTGCAGAGAAGGACCAGGTACAATATTTCGATAGACAGCACTGACCTGCCGGTTACTCAGCGCTATATCGATAGCATACGTCTTGCGGGTGCGGTTACTATTTTAAATACTTCCAAATGGCTGAACCAGGTAGCCATCCGAACAACTGATGCTGCCGCCCTTGCCAAAATAAATAGTTTCCCTTTTGTCATAAGCACCCAGGCGATTGGCCTGAGGCCAATAAATGAAGATACACCGGTAAATAAAAATTTAGATGCGCCGGAAATTTCAACTGGTATTCAAGGAATACAAGGCCCTGCTTCACCTTCAGGTATTTTAGGTTATTATAATTATGGAAAATCCAATGGCCAGGTAAAAATTCACAATGGCGATTTCCTACATAACCACGGCTTCCGAGGCGAAGGCATGCACATGGCCATTCTGGATGCTGGCTTTTACCATTACCTCACGCTGCCTACTTTCGATAGTGTGCGACAGCAAAACCGTATTCTGGGCACCTGGGATTTTGTAGCCAATGAGGCCAGTGTAGATGAAGACCATACTCACGGCATGCAATGCTTTAGCCTGATTGCAGCCAATATACCAGGTACTTTTGTGGGTACAGCACCTAACACGTCCTTTTACCTATACCGCACAGAGGATGTGGCTACAGAATACCCTATAGAAGAACAAAATTATGCGGCGGGCCTTGAAAGAGCTGACAGCATTGGCGTGGATATAACTTCCACATCTTTAGGATATTCAACCTTTGATAACCCGGCTCTAAATTACACTTACAACGATATGAATGGCAATACAACCATTAGCGCCCCTGCAGCAGACTTTGCAGCAAAAAAAGGTATGTTGAATGTAATTGCTGCCGGTAATGAAGGCACAAGTTCATGGCATTTTTTAATAACACCATCAGATGCAGATAGTGTGTTATCCGTAGGTGCAGTAGATACTGTGGGAAATGTAGCAGGATTCAGTAGTTATGGTCCAAGCAGCGATGGGCAAGTAAAACCCGCTGTGGCTGCAGTTGGTCTCAACGCCTGGGTAGCCAATCCAGGCAGCGGACTGCCTTCATTGGGTAGTGGTACTTCATTTGCCTGTCCCAATATGGCGGGACTTACCACTTGTCTCTGGCAGGCTTTCCCTGAAAAAAACAATATGACTATTATCAATACGCTACAGCTTTCTGCCAGTAAAGCCAGCAACCCGGATACTAGAGTTGGATATGGCATACCTGATATGAAGAAAGCATTTGTACTCTTACAAAAATCTACTTATATGCAGCAGGCGAACCTGGTTAATTGTAATGCAGAGATCAGGCTTAGCATAAAAACTGATAATTCAATGAAGATAATTATTGAAAGAAAAGGACCGGGAGAATTAAATTTTAGTAATATCCAGCAGTTACAATACAATGGCAGTTTTTCTTTGCAGAATTTGCAATATACTGACGCTATTGCTAGTGCCGTAGATGGCCCTGTAAAATATCGTTTTAAAATGGAAATAGGAACGGATACCACTTACTACCTTGATTCTGCAAGCATTACTTTACCCCTTAGCTGTACACAGGTGGCCAGTGTAAATAAAATTGAAATTGGTCCTAATCCCACCAGGGGAGATTTGAATATTGTGATGAGCAGAATTGCAGCTACGGGGATGAGCATAATAATTCGGAATGCTGCAGGGCAAAGGGTTTACAAAGAAGATTTTCAGCAACCTGCAGGCACAAGAATTAAAATGCTGGCTCTAAATAATCTTAGTAAAGGCGTTTATTTTATAACAGTTTCTGCTAATAATGAAAAATGGGTCACCAAAAAGTTCATCAGGAATTAAAGCCGTTTTTTTAATACGGCAACAAATAAACTATCCGCTTTTTTATTATACCCATTCAGGTATTTCATTTGAAGTATTTCAAAAGAAAACTGCTTTGCCAATGAGTCAATTACATCTTCATTTTCTATTTTAAAAACGGAGCAGGTAATATAAAAAAATAAGCCGCCGGGTTTTACAGCAGAATAAGCATTGGTTGCAATCTTCAGTTGTTTGGTAGCATATTGTTGAGCATTGTCGTTTTTAAAATAAGCCATCTGTTCAGGAGTGCGTGACCATGTGCCACTACCAGTACAAGGCACATCGGCAATTACAATATCATAAATATTTTCTGAAGAAGTTTGTTTTGTAAGGTCAGTAGTAAACTGTGTAAAAACAGCCACAGCAGCCTCCTTCAATCTTTTTTGCAAATTCGCAATAATGGATGGCCGAATATCACTTACAAACAAATGAAATTTAGTCTTGATTTTATCAGCCAGTAGGATTGATTTTCCGCCACTTGCAGCACAGCAATCCCATACTTGCACTCTGGTATCTGAAGAAGAAAATTCATCCAGGTAATCCAGCACTTTTTGTGAACTGTAATCCTGCACAACAGCTTCTTTATTTATTTGTATAATCTCATTAACCTTTGTACTGTTAGGCAGGCTGAGGCAATTACCATCTCTGAAAAAATCTATGCCTGCCTTATTAAGTTTATCAACAACAATTTCTTCTTTTCCTGGTCGAAGCCTCAAATAAAGATCAGGTTGCGTGAGCATGGATGTTGAAAATAATTCAGCATCAATTTCATGGCTAAGTAGAGCTGAAAATGGGAATATATTACCGGCATTAGTTTTTAGAATATCCAGTTTTTCAGCCAAAGAAAGCGTTACCGTTTTATTTAATTCGGGAGATAAATTTTCCAATAAAAGATTAGGAGCCTGTTCGCATAAATAAAAAGCATTTACCAGGCTATCCCTGAGAGGTAAATAATTAAATAAAAAAATACAGCGGTAATAATAATAGCAGATTTTGCTGATCATTTTCCTATCCCTTCCACCCATTTGTTTATGGGCACTGAAAAATGTTTTCAAATGTAAAACCAACGGAGCATTGCCATCATAAGATTTAATGATTTTTTCTGCAGAATTTATATAGGAATAAAAACGACTCATAAAAAAATCCCGCCCTTGAAAAGCGGGATAAAATGATTTTATGCCATCTCGAGCAAAGCATCCAGTGGATCTTTACCAAATAAAAGCAAGGAAGGATTTTCCAAAAGTTGTTTCACCATCATCAGGAAGCTTACAGATTCCCGCCCATCGATAATCCTGTGATCATAGCTAACGGCAACGTACATCATTGGCTTTATGACTACCTGCCCATCAATAGCCATGGGCCGTTCAAGGATATTATGCATACCAAGTATGGCACTTTGGGGGATATTAATAATGGGCGTACTCATCATCGACCCGAATATACCACCATTGGTAATTGTGAATGTGCCACCTGTCATTTCCTCGATAGTAAGTTTATTGTTTTTTGCTTTGGTAGCCAGGTCCACAACCGTAGCTTCTATTTGTGCCATACCAAGGCTTTCGGCGTTGCGTATCACGGGCACAACCAGTCCCTTAGGAGCGCTCACTGCAATTGATATATCCGCATAGTCGTGGTAAATGATGTTTTCACCATCCATATATGCATTTACCGAAGGAAATTTCTGGAGGGCAAAGCAACAGGCTTTTATAAAAAAGCTCATAAAGCCCAGGCCAACCCCATGTTGCTCCTTAAATTTATCCTTATAATTTTTTCGGATTTCCATTATTGCACTCATATCCACTTCATTAAAAGTGGTGAGCATGGCTGTGGTATTCTTTGCTTCTACCAGTCGCCGGCTAATGGTTTTGCGCAGGTTACTCATTTTTTCCGGCCTATCGTTTCGGCTAAACAATTCACTGCCGGGAATACGGCCAGGGTTATTCAGCATTTCCATCACATCCTGTTTCACAATTTTTCCGTTACTACCTGAAGGCGTAATTTTTTTACTGTCCACTTTTTTATCTGCAATAATTGCAGCAGCAACAGGAGTTGCTTTAACGTCTTCGGTCGTAATAGCTTTCTGCGGCACTGCCTCACTAGATTTAGGGGTATAGGCTATCTTTACTTCTTTTGGTTCTGTTTTTTCTGGCGTGGCAGGCTTAACTGCATCGGTATCAATTGAGCAAACTAAATCTCCAATGGCAAGTGTATCTCCTTCTTTGGCAATATGTTTTAATGCACCTGCTTGTTCAGCATTAATTTCAAAAGTTGCCTTCTCACTTTCCAATTCAGCAATTACTTCATCCCGCTCGACCCATGCCCCATCAGGTTTTATCCATTTAACAAGTGAGACCTCGCTTATACTTTCGCCAACAGTGGGAACCTTTATTTCTATCGCCATTAATTCAATATTTAGGATTGCAAATCTCGGTAAAAATATTTTATAAGAAATATATGTATTTGCACAATAAAAATCACCTGAATAGGGTATAGGATTTATGAAATAAAGTATTATTTTTATATCATTAAAGCTTAATAAATACCGAATAATAACTGAACTACCCTTTCTACTAAATTTCATACCCTTATAAAATCAAAATATCTATCTTCATTCTTGTAAAAAAAAATGTATGAAACTTTTAAAATTTTCCTTACTCGTTGTTGCTTTGGGAATTGGAAACTTTTCTAATGCCCAGTTATATATTAATGGTGCTACCTTTTATATTGAAGCTGGGGCAACAGTCACAGTGCAGGGCGATATAACTAGTACAAATGATATAACTGGAGCCGGCAAGGTACTACTTAAAGGAAGTAGCCTTCAAAATGTAAATATGAATGGTTTTACAATACCTAACCTGGAGTTAGATAATGTAAGTAATGCCACTCTTCTCACCGGTAATACTAAAATTGGATCCACTTTTTTATTGACAAATGGCCGTTTTCTGACTGGTGCTCAAGATCTAATACTGTCCCCGACTGCAACTATTACAGGACAAGGGACAACCAGATTCGTATGGACTAATGGCGCAGGTCAATTAAAAAAAGAACTTACCGGCGATGTTGCAAATTTTACATTACCAGTGGGCGAAAATACAAATTACCGACCTGCCTTCCTAACCACTACAGGCACAACCACAGGAACTTTTGGTGTAAAGGTAATATCAGGCGCAAGTCCTAATAAACCACCAATGATTGCCTCTTACATCAATACTTATTGGCCCATCACTAAAACTGGCATGAATGGAACTGTTTCCTTAAAAGGACAATATGTTGATCCATCAGATATTACAGGAACAGAAGCAAATTTGGCTGGCTACTTTTATGATAATACAAACTGGTCGTCTGCAAGCGAGACACATGATGAGGTACTAAACCAGGTAGGCGCTCCCATTGCAACAAATACGGGTGTGCTGTATGGTATGAATAAATTTGTAGCTGTAGGTGCTAGTGCTTTTTTACAGGAAATATATATTTCTGGAACTGGATTATTAACTGATGCATATAGAACACCATCACTTGTAATTCCTACAAGTGATCCTTACAGAACAGCAGAATATATTGGAGCATTTCCTCATGTCGCAAATCCAACAACAGAAGTTGCAGCAGCCTCGGTTTTTAACAACCAGGTTTCTACAAATGATGATATAGCAGATTGGGTATTCTTACAACTAAGAAACACTAATGCTTCTCCTGGTAATACCGTTTTACAAACCCGTAGCGCTCTTATAAAAAGGAACGGCAACATAGTGGACATCGATGGAATCAGCCCGGTAACATTTAATGTTACCAATGGCACTTATGCTATTTCTGTAAGGCATCGCAATCACCTTGGATTAAGTGTTAACCCTACAGATGGTACTGCTCCCAGGACATTATCCGAAACACAATCAATAGCATTTACCACTAATGCAGTTGATTTAAGAACAATTACAGGAACAAAGTTATTTGGAACGGCAGCAGGACGCACTACTTCCACGCATCCTATATTGGGAACTGTAAATCTTTTGTGGGGAGGGAATGTTAATGGAGATGGGACATCAAAGTATATTGGACCGGGTAATGACCGTCTCGCATTATTAAGCGACTTAGGAAATGTTGAAGGCACTATTTTAACGGTGACATCAGTAAACTACAGGCGTGGCGATTTGAATTACGACAAGTCTGTTAAATATATTGGCCCGGGAAATGATCGTCTCTATCTATTATCTACTATATTATCTTCGGTTGAAGGAACCATTAGAACACAAGAATTACCAAATTAAAAAACACTTTATGAAAAAAATATTTTTATTAGCAGGTCTTATAACTTTACTTGTTTCGACTAAAGGACAACCTTTGATTCAGGGTTCACTAAGACCAGGAAGTACATCTGATGCAGCTATGATTGTTTTAAAATCTAATACTACATATAGTTCTTCAATGTCTAATTTGCAATTTACTTTACAGATACCTACTAGTGTTGGTGCACAGCCCACAGTAACCATTAAATCAAATCCGCTGGTTGCTTATATGCCATCTTACGTTACCCAATTAACATCAACTGAAGGTGCATATTATACTTATGTATTTGCAGGTACGAATGTGAGTGGAGCCACGTATAATTTTGTTTCTGGAACTGAGTTTAATGCCCTCGAGCTACAGTTTACCGGAGGATTTTCAAATGCTTTACTTCGTCTGTCAAATGTGGCGAATGGCGGATCTAATGGACAAGCATATTTCTATATCGAAACCAATGCCGATGTAACTAATCAGGCCGCTATGTTCTATGGTAGTGGAGCTGTAAATGGTGGTGGCTATGGCGTGTATAGTTATGTACCACTTGGTATTGCTCTTCCTGTAAACTGGCTCGATTTCAGTGCCATACGTCAGAATAATGACGTAGTTTTAAGATGGTCTGTAGCCCAGGAAATAAATAATGATCATTATGAAATAGAAAGAAGTACAGACGGAATAAATTTTTATCCAATAGGTTTACAACCTTCAACTGGGTCTGTTCTTGTTAAAACTTATGATAAACTGGATTTGAATATTAAGTCATTAAACAGTGATATTATTTATTACAGGATAAAACAAGTGGATATAGATGGAAAGTTTAGTTACAGTCCTACCAGGGCAGTAAAGCTTACTAAAGGAGAAATAAGTGTTTACCCAAATCCTGCCCGACTAGGATTCACTGTGTCAATTCCTTTCCTTACTTTATCTGATAAGAATGTGTTGCTTAAATTAGAAAATGCAGCTGGACAGTTGGTAGAGCAAAGAACAATAACTATTGCTCAGGCATCTAATTATTATTTTGGTTTTAGTGGGGCAAAAGTATTATCTGGTAATTATACTCTAAAAATTTATAATGAAAATGAATTACTTGCTGTAAAGAAAATTTCAGTATCAAGATAACAAAACAGCAATAAATAAAGTTTTAAGACGAAGCCGCCTCATTTAAAAATGAGGCGGCTTTCTTATGTGAAGTTTTTATAAAAAATAAAAACTATAGTTATTTTGATAGAAATGGTGAAATCAAAAGATTCTATAATAAAAGAAGGTCGCCTGTAATCAGGCGACCTTCACTTTACGAAATAATATCTAATTTTAAATTATGCTCCCAGGTAACCTCTTAATAATTTGCAACGTGAAGTTGTTCTAAGCTTAGTAATGGCTTTATCCTTAATTTGTCTTACCCTTTCCCTGGTAAGTGAAAACCGGTCTCCTATATCTTCCAGGCTCAAAGGATGATCCATACCTAATCCAAAAAAATATCGGATAACTTCTTTTTGCCTTTCCGTAAGGGTGCTAAGCGATCGCTCAATTTCAATATTCAGGCTAACGTTTACAGCCAGTTCATTATCGGTTTGTTTTGCATCCTTATTAATCAAAACATCAATAAGGGTACTATCTTCGCCGTCTGCCAGAGGCTGATCCATACTCACATGCCTGGCAGCAACGCCAAGGGTAGCTGCAACCTCTTCAGTATCTATATCAAGGAAAAAAGCCAGTTCTTCGGGGGTAGGTTCTCTTTCATATTCCTGCTCAAGTTGAGAATAAGCTTTACTTATTCGGTTGGTGAGGCCCACTTTATTTAAAGGAAGTCTTACAATTCGGGATTGTTCTGCTAATGCCTGTAGAATACTTTGTCTTATCCACCATACTGCATAAGAAATAAATTTAAACCCCCTTGTTTCATCAAAACGCTGTGCGGCTTTTATCAAACCTAGGTTACCTTCATTGATTAGATCTGGTAGGGTTAGCCCCTGGTTTTGGTATTGTTTAGCTACGGAGACTACAAATCTCAAGTTGGCCTTGGTGAGTTTTTCCAATGCGGCCTGGTCACCTCTTTTAATTAATACAGCTAGTTTTACCTCCTCTTCAGGAGTTATCAATTCAACTTTACCAATTTCCTGTAAATATTTTTCGAGGCTTTGGCTTTCACGATTTGTTATAGATTTCGTGATTTTCAATTGGCGCATGCTCATAAGGGGATAGAGTTTAAATTATTGAGGAGATATACAATATTGAGTTTTTTTAAAGATTTTTAAATTAATGTTAATTGTTAACGTAATTTAAGCAGAAATTCGTATGTACCAAAATAAATATTTTAATAATAAATTATATCCTAAACCCCCATGTTTGCTACGCATTTTTCACAAAACAAATGTAGCTTTTGAAATAAAAATTTTGCCACATCAATTATTTGTTTATACTTGCAGCACTTGAACATCAGATTAAAAAAGCGAAATGAGTAAAAAAGTTTTATATACACTTGAATATCCAGTTAGGTGTTCTCCCGGCATATTGTATGATTTTTTAAGTACACCTGCTGGTCTCCAGGAATGGTTTGCAGACCAGGTAGATGAAAGGGATGGCGTATTTACATTTGGATGGAATGGTACCGAAGACCAGGCAGATCTCTTGGATAAAGAAGCCGATAAATTTATTCGCTTTCATTGGACACATGCTGCTAAGGATGAATACTTCGAATTCAAAATTGAAAAATCAGAAGTAACCAATCAAACAATTCTTATCATAAAAGATTTTGCGGATAAAAAAGATATCAAGGATCAAAGCCGGCTTTGGGAATACCAGGTGAAAGATCTTTTTCACAGGGTTGGTAGTTAATCTGCAAGCAGCTTCATCAATTTAAGACTTCCGTTTTCAAGATTAGTCAACATATTTTTCCAGTCAGATAATGGAAACATTATTGCTATTTTTAAAAAAGATTGCTTTTCAAATATTGAAGTAATTTCCTTTGCATTTTTCGATGAAACCAAAACATAATTGTTGTCTTCAAAATGATGTTGCCACTGGTTATCATTTACACAAACATATAATTCCTGGTTGCTTTGTTCAATGTTTTTATTTATTCTTTTCTCATATTCATTCTTATACGTTCCGCTCACGTGCAGGGTCACACTAAAAAAGTTGCTCCACCAAAACATGAGCCGGATAGCAATTATGCTTTTTTTACTAAATACGGCCGGGTAGTCCATCATCACATAAGGGAAATTTATGTAATGCTCTCCCTTATATATTTTAGGCACAGCATATAACATTTCCTCCGGCAGTTTCACTTTACCAGATTTTAAAACAGGTTGAAGATTTTCTGACAGGCATGAAAACATGTTAAACACTACAGAAATAATATGCTGCTTTGCTAAAATAAATTGCTTATCCCGGACAAACATCAGTTCCGAATCAGAAAGGATTAATTTTGCTGTTGAGGCCATAATGATGAAAGATAAAATTAATTTTACTTAGTACATGATTAAGAAATTAGACAAGCTAATTATTAAAGCCTTCACCGGGCCCTTTATAGCCACTTTCTTTATAGCACTGTTTGTATTAATGATGCAAACAATTTGGAAATATATTGACGACCTGGTAGGAAAAGGACTTGATTTTTTAACCATCGGTGAGTTCGTATGGTATGCCAGCGCCTCATTATTAGCCCTTTCAATGCCCATTGCCATTCTTATTTCTTCTATCATGACATTTGGAAACCTGGGCGAAAGTTTTGAGCTGGTTGCCATTAAATCAGCCGGCATTTCCTTACTGAGATTCATGAGACCTATTATGTGGATTACTGTTTTGCTCTGCGGAGTCACATTTATTTTTGCCAATAACGTTATTCCGTATGCTAATCTGAAATTTATATCCCTTTATAATGATATCTATTATAAGAAACCAGCGTTTGATTTAAAAGAAGGCGTTTTCTTTACTCATATCCCTAATTATGCAATAAAAGTAGCCAAAAAGGATCCTGATGGAAGAACCATTTACAACGTGCTCATTTATGAACAAAATAATTCAGGACAACAGGATAATGTAATTATTGCCGAGAAAGGAACTATGACTGTGTCAATAGATAAAAACTTCCTTGAATTTAATCTTCAAAACGGATACCGCTACCAGGAAAAAGGCAATATAACTGATACCAGCACTGAATTTATAAGAATCAAATTCTCTTCCTTTAAAAAACTACTTGATTTAAGCGTGCTTCAAAAACAAACCACTCCGGACAGCATTTTTAAAAACAATCAAAGGATGCTTACGGCAGGAAGTTTATACCGAAACATTGATTCCCTGAGTGTGGTGTATGACAGTATAGTAAGAAGAATTAAAAGCGGAACAAATACATACATGCATTATGCAAATCTTCCTGAAAGTACCTGGAATGCAGTAAATACAAAAACAGTAAAAAAGACCAGCATTCCAATATCATTTATACCTGATTCGCTAAAAAGTGTAATTTACGACCGCACTTATTCAGTTGCAAGTAATATGCGAAGTACAATCCAATTTGGCAATAGTGAATTAGAAGCAAGGGAAAATGATATTCGCAGTAGCCAATTGGAATGGCATAGAAAATTTTCATTTTCACTTGCGTGCCTCGTTTTATTTTTTATAGGCGCACCGCTTGGTTCTATCATTCGCAAAGGAGGAATGGGAATGCCATTGGTAGTTGCCATAATTTTCTTTCTTATTTTTCACCTGCTGAATATGTTCGGAGAAAAATTCGTGAAAGAAGGTCTTATTTCACCGTTCATTGGAATGTGGCTTGCCGTTTTGGTACTAACACCTGTAGGGATATTTTTAACTTATAAGGCGATGCACGATTCACAACTTTTTAATGTTGAATTTTATTACCGCTTTATTAATAAAATAAAAAACAGGAACCGGAAGAAAACAGAAGATGATTTTTTAGCATAATCAATGAGATGAACTGAATCTTAACTTTCCCAGGGGGATCGGATCAATAAATTACTCTCCATTACTCCCAACAGTGATAACTCATTATCGGATAAAATTAAATTAGCCTTGTGTATAAAAACCTTTTGCAGTAATATGAACAAATTCCTAAAAGGCATATTATTAATACTCTTTGCTTTGGTAATGATATGGATAATGAATAAAAGCGGTAGCCCGTTAAAAACAAACACAACCCTCCTTGGCATTATTAATCTTGAACTAGCTTTAAATAAACATGAAACTAGCGTAATTGTGCAACAATGGAATCAACAGCAACTAATTGCTATTGCAAAGAAAAATACCTATTACGATTTTATTTTTATCCTGTCTTACGTGGCATTATTTTATTTTTTATGCAGGCAAACCGCAAAACAGTTTAGATTAAATACTATTTCAAGTAAAGTATCCTATTTATTATCTTATGCAGCAATACTTGCTGGCATCATGGATATTATGGAGAATTTTGGAATGTTATTGAGTTTGTCCGGTCACATTGGAAAGAGAATAACCTTATTTACGCTTATTACTTCAATTATAAAATGGAGCCTTGTGGCAGGATGTATAGCATGGCTCTTAATATCCTTATTTATATTTTTATTCAGGAGGTTTTCAGGAAAGAGTAAAATTGACTCAGCCTTTGCAAAATAACTTTCTCTACTGAAAGAAATTTCACAAAGGCTGATAAATTGACAAGCAATCGTGGAGCAAATTTAATGTGGAAATATTTCATTTTCCAAAACTTTTTTATAAAAATTTAATAGCTAACGTTAATATTATTTCCTGAAAAAAAATCAGGCAAAAAACAGCTATATTCGCTTCCCAATTTACATTTTATATAAAAAATTATTCACTATGCAGGTATGGAAAGATTATCAGGATGATAACAAAGAACGGTTTTTAGACGAACTATTAGACTTGCTTCGCATACCAAGTGTGAGTGCCAAAACAGAACACAAGCCTGATATGTTGCGTTGTGCAGAAGCTGTAAAACAACGATTAATAGAAGCAGGCGCTGATAAGGTAGAGATTTATCAAACAGAAGGCCACCCTATTGTATTTGCTGAAAAAATCATTGACCACTCTAAACCAACAGTGCTAGTTTACGGACATTACGACGTACAACCTGCAGAACCTCTCGATCTTTGGAAAAGTGGGCCATTTGATCCAACAATAATTGAAGGAAAAATATTTGCACGTGGCAGTTGTGATGATAAAGGACAGGTTTATATGCATATAAAAGCATTGGAAACCTTAATACAAACCAATACACTTGAAAACAATATTAAGTTCTGTATTGAAGGCGAAGAAGAAGTAGGCTCCCCAAATCTTGGAAAATTTGTTGCTGCTAATAAAGAATTGCTGAAAGCTGATTGCGTATTGATAAGTGATAGTTCGATGATTAGCCTTGACACCCCAAGTATAGACATTGGCGTAAGAGGATTAAGTTATATTGAAATAGAATTGACCGGCCCTAACCGGGATCTCCATAGTGGCGTATATGGTGGAGCTGTAGCAAACCCCATAACCATTCTTGCAAAAATGATTTCCTCATTGCACGATGAAAATAATCATATCACTATACCTGGCTTTTATGATGATGTAGTTGTTGCCAGTAAAGAAGAAAGGACATTAATGGCAGCAGCCCCTTTTAATGAAGAAGAATTTAAGACAGACCTTGGCGTAAAAGAATTATGGGGAGAAAAAGGATTTACTACTAATGAACGCACAGGAATTAGACCTACATTGGAAGTTAATGGAATTTGGGGGGGGTATATTGGCGAAGGAGCAAAAACAGTGTTACCCGCTAAAGCTTTTGCAAAGATTTCGGCCAGGTTAGTGCCTAATCAAACCTCTGATAAGATGACAGCATTGCTAATAAACCATCTTGAAAAAATCACCCCTCCATATGTAACGATTAAAGCATCCCTGCACCATGGCGGAGAGCCATATATGACACCAATAGACAGCACAGCATATAAAGCAGCGGCCAAGGCAATGGAAACCACTTTTGGCAAAACACCAATACCTGTAAGAGGCGGAGGAAGTATTCCAATTTGTGCACTATTTGAAAAAGAATTAGAAATAAAAATTGTATTTATGGGTTTTGGTTTAGATAGTGATAACCTGCACAGCCCTAATGAAAAATTTGACATTGCCAATTTTTATAAAGGCATTGAAACCATCCCTTATTTTCATAAATATTTCACTGAAATGAGTATGGCCTAGTTCCATTTTAAGAAAAGAAGCAGTTTTAATTTTCTATAAAGCTGAATTGGGCTATTTTTGCCGCCCGCAAATAATGTCGAGGTAGCTCAGCTGGTTAGAGCATCGGATTCATAACCCGAAGGTCGGCAGTTCAAGTCTGCTCCTCGATACTAAGTCCAGGTCAGTTAAATGATTTGGGCTTTTTTAATTTCTTAATACGCTGTAAGTGATATACACAGTTTACATATTATATTCCCCACAGTTTAAAAAACACTATACTGGGTTTTCTTCTAACATGGTAGAAAGAATACTATCACATAATCAACTGGGCAAAGACTGGACTGCAAAGTACAGACCATGGAAAATTATTTTTACAAAGGAATTTATTACAAAATCAGAAGCATTAATATTTGAAAAATGGCTAAAAACTGGTATTGGAAGAGATTTTATTAAAACCCTTGAGCACTAGGATTCATATCCGCCGCGGCGGACGGCAGTTCAAGTCTGCTCCTCGATACTAAGTCCAGATCAGTTAAATGATTTGGGCTTTTTTAATTTCTTACACTATGGCCAACTGACATAAAAAAGACTCACCGGAGTGAATCTATTTTGTGGAGAGTATCGGGGTCGAACCGACGACCTCTTGCATGCCATGCAAGCGCTCTAGCCAACTGAGCTAACCCCCCAAAAGGAGTGCAAATATAAAGGCTCCATGGTAGCTGGCAAAATTGAATATGCCAGCTAATTGTCTGTTGCAGTTCCAATACCCTGTAAGAGTTTATCTAAAAGTTCGTCTTCAAAAAAAGGTTTGCAGGCACTTGTGGCATTATTCAAAACTTTTTGCAATTCATCTCCATCACTTTCTAATAACTCATAGGCTCCTAGCAAGGCAAGATTACTGTTTACCTGGCGGCTTTGTTGTATAGCTTCCGCCAATAGCATTACACGTAAACCATTGTCTTTAAAAGTACCCAATTGGTCAATAAGACCACTCATAGTTAGAAAAACTGTTTTGTCCAGCAATACAACATACCTGTTATCTTCTACTTCCGGTAATTTATTATAAGGTGACTTTTCAACAGCATCAGTGATATAATTCAATGTAAGAGAATTATTAAACCCCGAATCAATTAATTGCACTGCCCCTCTTAAAGCATGGGCATTTATACTTAGCCAGCGAAGCAATCTTCTTATTTCATGTAATTGATCTTCAAGATCTGTAAACCCATTCTTATGCTTATCAAAAAAACTTTTTATTTCTTCAATGGCTGTTTCATAAAAAAAATGAATAGCTTTTATTTCCTTTTTATCATTTAACCAATCAATTTTATTTAATTTCTTCCTTATTTTTTTTATACGTTTCCCATCTGCATTAAGCCATCCTTCCTGTAAAAGCATTTCATTTAAATTGTCAACATGTGCTTCAGTTTTTTTATAAAAATATTCTTTTACATGGTCATATATGGCTGGCTTTTGGCTGAATTCATTTGCAAAGCCATCATACATATCTATCCTGCCAATAGCATCTTCAAATGATTTGAACTGGGCCTTAAATTTCTTAAAGGGCTTTTTTTCTAAAATTTCCACATAGATCCTGCTAAGCGCTTCCAGCATAAACAATGGCGTTCTTGCATTATTCTTATATAACCACCATGCAGGATTTTCCTCTGCTGATGATTTTTGTAAGAGCAATTCCAGTTGTTCTAAAAAATACTCATATCTATTTAAGCCTTTTTTCATGTTCTCTTTTGTGTTAAACTTAAAAATAAATGTAACATACTTCAATAAAATTATTGCTCAAAAAAAGCCACATTCCCTCCAACCCATTCTTTATCCTTATTGTACCTGGTACCAATCATTTTGCCTTTGCTTAATCTTGCCAGGTTATGTACAGCTTTTGGCCGCTCCCATTCATCTTTCCAGAAATAAAATAATCTTATTTCTGCTTTTGCCGGTTCATCCATTGTTTCTATAACAGGAGCATACGATACTTTTTTTTGCAATATCCAGTTTTCGGGATCTATAATCGCATCAATATCGGATTGCACCACATCAATAACTACACCCATACCTGCAAACGAAAACAATGGTTTTAATACATATTTCTCAAGGTTTACCGGCTGTTTTATTTCATTGAGGAAAAAAGTTTCAGGCACATAAGGATTGCTAATAAAGGGCAGAGTAAATTTACTGATGCGGTAGAACCAATTTGGATGCGATATCCATTTTACATCATACTTCTTTGTAAGGTCAACAAAACTTTCTTTTATGTCTTGTTGCAGAAGATCATCAAATATCAAACGGTTATAAATACGATTTACTGCAATTTTATTTTCCCCTTCCATATAAAACAACTTATCATCTTCTGAAATTAATTTGGTGAGGCAAATAGTTTTAATTCCCAATAATATCTCTGTACAATAAAAATCTATTCTTGTTTTTTGTTGTTCGGGATAAATTTCAAGAAGGATTACATTCTCCGGGTTTTCATCCCCAACAATAATATCCCTTAAAGCGGCAGAATAGGATGCCTTATTATAACCATTCAGGTAAGAATCGTATTGTATGGGAACCCCCGCATATTTTCTCGTTAACTCACTATGAAAAGCCTGGAAGGCAAATAAGGTTGGAAAGCCCTGCATTTCTATTAATTGGGGCTCAAGTTCACTGTTATCATTTTTGCAAATACCAAAATCAAAAACAATAAATTGAGGATGCTCATCTTCACCCGGTACCATCAGGTTTTGAGGAATACTTCTTTCTGTGAGTGTTTTAAAGTTGGGAGCTTTTATTACATCAATTATGTCTTCGCATGCTTGCAGCATTTTGTTTTTAAAATCCGCAGGAATAAATACAGGTGTTTCAGCATTTCTAAAATCCAGAGCACCTGGATGCAGCCCTTCTACCTCCAGCATATATGCATCGTATTTTTCTTTTGTAAACTGCTGGTTGAACTTATCTCTTAACGCTTTGTCCATAATAAACTTTGATGATGACTTAAAAATAATATTTACTGTTCAATTCATCCCATGATTTTTTTGCAATCGTTCAAAATTCAGGGGTAAAAAAAACCGGGCTACTCCCGGCTTGTTTATTATAAATTAATGTTATTCCCCCCAAATTTCATCCTTCCCTTCCAGCCATAATTTTACCAGGTCAGTGGTTATAGATTTTGGTCTTTCAAGAGGGAAACCAAGGGCCCTATCCCAGCATAGGCTTGAAAGTACTCCTAATGCACGGGATACCCCAAATAACACGGTATAAAATTCGTATTCCTTCATCCCATAATGCACGAGCAGGGCCCCACTGTGTGCATCTACATTTGGCCATGGATTTTTTATTTTAGCAATGGATTGCAGAATAGGCGGAACGGCTTCATATATATTCCATACAGTTTGCACCAGTGGGTCATCAGGCATATGCTTTTTACCAAACTCCATTTGTGCAGTAAAGCGGGGATCTGTTTTACGCAACACTGCATGACCATAGCCCGGAACCACTTTCCCTTCGCTCAATGTCTTTTTTACATATTCCTCTATCTGTTCTTTGGTGGGTGCATCGCTGCCAATTTGCTCTCTCAGCTCAAATATCCATTTTATCACTTCCTGGTTTGCCAACCCGTGCAGGGGTCCTGCAAGTCCGTTCATACCAGCGGCAAATGAGAGATATGGATCACTAAGTGCAGAGCCAACAAGATGGGTAGTATGTGCAGATACATTACCGCCTTCATGATCAGCATGAATTGTCATGTAAAGCCGCATTAATTCTTTGAACCCCTCATCTTCATATCCCATCATGTGAGCAAAGTTGCCTGCCCAATCCAGCAGGCCATTGGGTTGAATATGTTCACCATTTTTATACTTGCGGCGATAAATATATGCGGCAATCCTAGGCAATCTTGAAATAAGATCCATCGCATCATCAAAAACAGCATTCCAGTAATCTTTTTTATTCAATCCCTTTGCATATCGCTTTGCAAATTCGCTTTCAGTTTGCAGGCTCATTATGGCAACCACAAACTGTGTCATGGGATGTGTACTTACCGGCAGTGCTTCAATACTTGCAAATACATGGTTTGGTACATGACTTCGGCGTTGCCATACACTGGATAAATGATGTACATCATCTTCAGTGGGCAACTTGCCCACAAGCATCAGGTAAAACAGGCCCTCTGGCAAAGGTTCGGAGCCCCCAGGTGCTTTGGGGAGTTTTTCCTGCAACTCCGGAATGGAGTAACCCCTGAAACGTATCCCATCAGCAGAATCAAGAAGCGATGTTTCTGTTACCAGTCCTGTCATTCCTCGCATGCCCTGAAAAACCTGTGCTAGCGTCACTTCCCCTATTTTCCTATCACCATGTTCTTTTAAAATGTCTTTCATTTCTGCCGAAACGATATCGGCTTGTTCTTTAAACCTGTCTTTTATTATGCCCATAAAATCTATATTAATCGGTTAATGGAATGTGTTTAATTTTTTTTGAGCCATTATTTATTTTTCATGTGGTCATTGTTGTGACTGCCTGCGGTAGGCAGGTCACTCCCTTGTGCTTGTATATTTATGTGCGGCATAAGACCTATATTATCAAGCAATCATAATCCCGGGTGCAGGCCTAAAATTACGAAGGCTTTAAGGCTTAAACAAAACATAGAAGTGAAAGTTTTTTTTATTGTTATGATTCTTGTCATTTTGACCCCAATGAAAGTTTTTACTTTGGTGCTCTCTTATATAAATAAAATGCAAGTAGAGCAAATACCATATTGGGCAACCATGCAGCAAGCCAGGGCGTAAAGCTTCCTTTGGTAGCAAATACAACACTGAAGCGACTGAAGAGTATATACATGAAACTAAGTATGACGCCAACAGCAAGGTGCATGCCGCTGCCACCCCGCACTTTACGAGCCGCAAGCGTGGCCCCAATAATGGAAAGTATTAGTACCGACATGGGAATGGCATCCCTGTTATAACGCTCCACTTGCAGTGCACTCAAGCCTTCTGAACCTCGCATTTTTTCCTCTTTTATAAACTGGTTAAGCTGTGGGGTTGGCATCTGGTCTTTGAGGTAATCATCTTTGCGCAAGGCAATTGGTTTAAAATTGTATGCCATCAGGAGTGTGTCGTACAGGGTAATTCTTTCGCCCAGGCTATCTAGCCGCCGTTCCATAACATTACTCAATCGCCATTTAGAAGCACTATCATTCCAGTTAAAATACACAGCCCTTAGGCTGCTCACCATCTGGTTATTTTTGAACTGCTGCACAAACATCCCATTACCTGTTTTACTCACCGTATCATAACCTTTTATGCCGGCATAAGTTATTGAATCAATCCTGATATACAGGTTAGTTACAAAAGAGGTATTATTGTTTACACCTTTGTTTACATCTACATATTGCTTTTCAAAATCGCCCCATTTTTTATTGGCCTTTGGCACTACGTACTGGTAGCCACCCCAGAGTAACAAACTAAGAAGGGTGCCTGCAATAGCATATGGCACTAAAAATCTTTTAAAACTAACTCCACTGCTTAGTATGGCAATTATCTCTGAGCGGCCAGCCATTCTTGATGTAAAAAATATTACAGAAATAAAAATGAACAGCGGGAAAAGCATGGCATCTATACGGGGAACAAAACCAAAATAGTAATCGGTTAAAATGCGCCAGGCGGGTAACTTGGATTTTACAAAATCATCTGTCTTTTCACTTATATCTACAACAACTACAATTGCCGTCATCAGCAAGAGACAAAAAAAGAAAGTTGTCAGGTAGCTTTTAATGATATAGCCATC
>JBDSYV010000269.1:0-5854 GCA_040110925.1 Ferruginibacter sp.
CGCTTCGCTTGCATCCGTTTTTACTTCGTTGCCGCCTATGCCATAATTGTCTGCCATAAAAATGTTTTAATAATTTAAATATAGTTTGTTTTTACTGAATATTCCAAGATAATTTTTTTTCGAGAAGTACCGCCTGTACCGTATTTCCTTTCTTTATTTCATTGTTGATTATCATGCGGCTTAAGGGTTTTCGCAAAGCTGTTCTTATCACTCCTTTTAATGGCCGCACACCGTATTTAGGTGTAAAACCAAGGTGAGCAAGATGATTGGCAGCTTCTTCAGTTACATCAAGAGTAATGCCCTGCTGTTCTAATTGTTTTACTAATGGTTTTAAATGGATATTAAAAATTTTCACAACGTTTTCTATACTTACTGGTGCAAATGGAATGATCTCTGTAATCCTTGCAAGGAATTCGGGCCTGAAATAATTGCCCATAATATCCATCATTTCATCAGGCGCAGGTATCTGTCCTTTGTTGAATGTTTCAATAATATGCTGCGAACCAATATTGCTCGTAAATAAAATTACCGCATTTGAAAAATCACCTTCCTTACCCAGCCTGTCATGCATTTTTCCTTCATCCAGTATCTGCAGGAAAATATCAAAAACAGATGGATGCGCTTTTTCTATTTCATCAAACAAAACAATGGCATATGGTTGCTGACGGATTTTATTTACCAGCATTCCACCTTCTTCATATCCTACATAACCCGGAGGTGCCCCATACAATAATGCCGCTGAATGCTCTTCTTTAAATTCGCTCATGTCAAACCGGATAATGGAATTTTCATCCTGGAATAAAAATTCTGCAAGCGATTTTGCCAGCTCTGTTTTGCCAGTACCTGTTGGGCCAAGGAAGAAGAAAGAGGCGATGGGCTGACCGGCTTTATTTAGTCCCGACCTTGATTCAAGTATAGCATCAGATACGGTTCGCAATGCATGGTCCTGGCCAATAACTCTTTTTCTTAAATGGTCTTCCATTGCCACCAGCCGTGATTGTTCCTTGGTTTGTATCTTTCCAAGTGGAATGCCAGTAATGTTAGCAACAACTGCACTTAAATCAATTTTATCAATATCGGTTTTTACAATTGCCGCTACGGCTTGCAGGTTTGTGAGCAACTCATCTATATGAGCCCTCATTTCTGTTGATGTAATCAGTTTTTTAAATTCCTTTTCTTCATTATGTCTTGCAAGCAACACAGGGCTAAGGCCCGTTTGCGATTCATGATATAACCATTGCAGGTCTTCTTCTTTTGCATCCTCACCAAGCTCTGTAAATTTTGTTCTTAATTTTTCTACATCTCCTGCAGAAGTATCTGCCATCATTCGGCTTACGGCAAGTGTCCTGTCTAATAGATCCAGTGCGGCATCTGGAAGTTTCCGGTCTTTGATAAAACGTTTTGCCAGGCGGATAGCTTCAGCAAAAACTTCATCGTTTATTTTTAAATTATGATGTTTCTCATAATACTCAGCCTGGTTACGAATCATTTTTTCAGCAATGGTAGTATCAGGTTCCTGCAGTTTTATAATTTCAAAGCGGCGATTAAATGTTTCATCCTTTTCAATACTCTTACGGTATTCATCAAGCGTGGTTGTACCGGCGACTGTAAGAATACCTTTTGATAATTCTGCTTTTAAAATACTGGTAGCACCGCCATTGGGATTGTTCCGGTCAATGAGTGTATGTATTTCATCAATAAATAAAATGGGTTTTTCCAGTGTAACAAGGGCTGAAGTTATTTTACGAATTCGGTCTTCAATTTCGCCTTTGTAGGATGCGCCTGCAAGCAAGGCACCATTATCAATTTCATAAATAGAAACATTCTGCAAATGTTGCGGCACTCTGCCTTCTGCAACTGCTAAAGCAAACCCATCAAGCAAGACGGTTTTGCCTACACCGCTTTCACCAGCAATGATTACATTCGATTTGCTTTTGCGGCTAATGATTTCACACATCTGCCTTATTTCTTTATCCCTTCCTATCACTTCCATTAATATACCGCTTCTTGCCTGTTCCAGTTTATCAATGCAATATTTATTCAGTGCTTCTAAACTGCCACCCATTTTCCTTTCGGCTTTTTTTGCGGCCGGTTTCCCATTGGTTGATGCAGTGCCCGCTTGCTGGTACCAGTCCAATAATTGTGTGGAGGTAACAGGGTAAGTTTTTAATTGCTCATAAGCAAAAGCAACACCAGGTGTAGAAATAGAAATGAGTAAACATTCTGGTTCTATTTCATTATAGCCCATTTTTAATTTTATGCTGTCTGCTTCATTAAACATTGTGAGGCAGGCTTCATCAGGGCCAGGTTCACCACCGGTTGCAGCAGAGCGGGGATGTTGTTCTATTCTTATCTCAGCCCACTCTTCCAGGTAATAAACATCTGCACCTTTGCTTTCCAGGAATGTGAGGATATCAAGGTCCTTATGCAGGAGTGCTTTAAGTACATGAGCAGCACCATAGCTACTATGCATATTTTCTTTTGCCAGTTGGGCCGCTATGTGTAAGGCTTGCTGTGCGGTAGATGAAAATTGATAAGCGGTTGACGTAGCCATGGTGAATGAGTATTATTTTTTGATAAAGTAGTGACTATAGACTGTGCATATTCTCATTGGCAATTTCCATTGCCCGGTCATTGATGGCCCATGCCTCAAAATCAGTTTCTTTACTGGGGCCAAATATTTCGCTATAAAACCAGGCGTTGTTTTTTTTACCAATGAAAAAGCTGATATTATTTTTTTTAACAGCATTGCCGGGTTCCTGCAAAAAATCTATACTGCCTTTCATAAAGTTTGTAAATCCTTTGATATTATCTGTTTTTGATAAAGTGAAGCCATTCAAATCTATGCCCTGGTCCTTATAGGGTTTATGTACATCATTAAGTACATCCTTCATTTCATAATAATCATCGCTCCATAGTCGGCATGAAATAGAAAAAATTCCTTTCACTTCGCCCCGTATGTTTTTAGTATATGCCAGGTTCATTTGTTGCATAGTATCATTATGATGATGTACATCTTCCCATGAAAAAGGGAGGTATGTTGCAAAATCTAAAGGGTATCTTTTGGTGATTAATTTTAACCGCTCTGCTTTATCATATTCAGGTGTGCCGATAGGCTTAAGGCTATTGCTAATGGCAAATATTAGGTTTGCATGCTGGTTATATAAGCTTTGCTCGGTAGCTACATTTGCTATAATAACATAAGCACCTTCACCTGCCCAGCGTTTGTATGCTGTGCGCCGTGTTATCCATGTTTGCCCATCGTCAAACCTGCGGCTGGACATCATATCCGGCTTATCGTTGTCATTATTAATGCAGCGTTGTTCCAGTATTTTTTCATTAGCCTGCATGGAAAAATATTCCAGGTAATGTTGTAAGGATACTTCAGATTCAATAAACATACACTGCACTATCACCTGTAATTTCAGTAATTTGTTTTCGTAGAATATACAATCAATAACAGGTTTTTCTACAGTGGGAAAATCCAGGTCCTGTTTTATTATTTCTCCTTGTGACATCAGCAGAATTTCAAACCTCATTTCTTCGGAAATAGATTCATTATTAACCCATTTTTTCAGGGCTAAACTTTTTGTATCGGCTATGGTGGGAAAGTAAGTTGACATTTTATCCTATTAAAACAGTTGGTGATCCCAGCATAACTACACCGGGAGTCATGGGTACTCCGATGCCTGGAGTAGAAACAGGTGGTGGAAGTGGAGGGTCATTTGCTCCAAAACTGATATCGAAACCAAGTTTTGCACCAAGCATAAGCTCTATATCTAACATACCAGTGCCGTGATACCTGTTGTCTGCTTTATCGTGAAATGCACCAACCTGCCCTGCAGCACCTACAGAACCTGCAGATCCTCCAACGGTAGTTCCGAATTGAACATTTGAATTGGTGAACGGTATGGCAATTTTTGTAGAGGTAGTATCCACCTGTCCTTCTACAACGCTTGCTTGAGCAGAACCTGCCATAGCAAATCCTGTTCTTCTTCCATCAGAGCCTGCCAGGATATCGCCACCCACATTTGCATTTCCCACTCCTCCTGATGCTGCAATGCTGCTGCCATCAGCATTGGCAGCTTTGCCTTTTGCAGAAAAGCCAGAAACTCCTGCGGAAGCTCCCGCACCACCAGGAGCAAATCCTCCTTTGCCGGCATGTGCTTCAGCAGTTCCGCCAAGCGTATCGGTAGAACCGGTAAAAGTGGTGCCACCAATTTTGGTTTCACCCTCACTGTGCACTACAGATCCCTGCACTGTCCTTGCGGCTCCTTCATCATTGCTAAATCCCGATTTTTTTCCGAATAGTATTCCTGCATTTTTTTTACCTACTACCTGTCCTTGTTCATCGGGAATGGTGCCGGGTACTGATGGTGCTGGTGACGGTGGCCCTGCAACTGCTGGCACACTTGTGCCCGAAACGCCTGCAACACCACAGCCTGTACTATCGCCCATACGTGCAGCAAATGCACCGGCAATTTTTACAGTAACAGAACCCATGATTATATTTCCAAGCACATGTGGTTTAGGACCATCGAAGCCCGGACAAACCAATGGATCCCCAACACGGGCAGCCATCATCCCATTAATGAGAACAGTAGGAGCACCGATTAAAATAATGCCTCCATGACCTGCCATGTCTCCAAACCTTGCTCCTGGTAATCCCACGTGTTTTAATTGATATTTACAATGCTTCCTTTTAAGTTTGTTATTCCTGTTGCGGTAAGGTCAAGTTTTCCTGTACCTTTTACCGTTGCGTTCACACCTTTTACTTCCACATCGGTAGTAGCTTCCACCGTAACCTTTTGCCCTTTGATGGTCGTTCCTTTTGCTTTGCCTTCCATGTTCAGAGACTGGCTGGCATTGATGTTTATTGAGCCGGCATTTAAATTGATGCTGCCTGCACTGAGGCTTATATCGCCACCATCAGCTTTTATTGTTATCTTTTTGCCTTGTTCTTTAAGTTCAACTGTCATAATTATTTTGCCATCTTTAAAAATGGACATTGCCATAAATTTTTCTTCCGCCAATTGGAAGCTGGTAAAGTTCTTTGCATCTACCCCTGCGCTCATATTTATCAAGGTTCTTTCATTGTTATTAAACTTCAGAGATGTGCCTTTATCATCTCCTGTAAAATCCCTTATCAAAATAAATCCCTTATCATCATCTATTTCTAATCTTCTTCCGGTACGTGTCCCGATTACTTTTAAATTATTACCCTTTACGTCATTCCCGGATTGATTTTTTTCTGTGTTAACAGCACCTATTACAAATGGTTTTTCTGCGTTATTATCTACAAAATCAACCATTACTTCTTCTCCAATTTCAGGTAGAAAACGGATGCCTTTTCCTTTACCTGCATGAGGTGTAAGTGCACTTATCCATGGTGTCTTCTGGCTATCCTTTTGCCAGGGAAATCTCACTTTAACCCGGTCCAACCCGTCCTTATCTTCATTATCTGTAACGATAGCTGGTTGTGAATTGGTTTGCGGAAATACTAATGGTGTGGTGTAAGGAGGTACTTCCACTTCTGCCGGCACGGCAGTAAAACTATTCTGGTAGCTGGTAGGGGTTATACAGCGATGATGAATATTAGTGATGATATATTCACCAGCACTTCTTTCTTTTTCGTCCAGCAATTTTATTTTTACGCCAAGGTTCAATTTACTATGGTGGCTTTGTGCCTGGATGGTTACCGATGAAGCCACTGCAGCCTGCTGCAGAAGTTTGGTCATTGATTTCATTATATCCGGTGTTGCCGCTTGGGCTACATGAGAATTTTCCTGTGATTTTCCAAAAGCTGAGTCGGATGCTTTCATTGCAGCTTCCAGGAATCCTGAAGCTTTTGGAG
>JBDSYV010000270.1:0-18462 GCA_040110925.1 Ferruginibacter sp.
AGTGCAAGGTTTGCGCTTACAGTGCTTTTACCCACGCCACCTTTGCCGCTCACTACGGCAATAATATTTCTCACTCCTGATAAAACATTTTTATTATCCGCCCGGTTGCTCGTGGTGTTGCTTGTAAAATTCACAGCTACCACCGCCTCCTTATTCACCAGAATTTTCACTGCATTAATACAGGCATTCTTAATCTGTTCTTTAAGAGGGCAAGCGGGTGTCGTCAATATCACCGTAAAAGAAACATCATTTCCTTTGATATGGATATCTTTTACCATGTTTAGTGTCACAAGGTCTTTTCCAAGATCGGGTTCCTGTACATTGCTCAGCGCTTTCAAAATATCTTCGTTGGTCATCAGTTGATTTTTTGTTAAAAACATTTACTATCTGCAAAATTAACCCCTGATGCCTTTATTTTGTTTATCAATCTGGGAAAGCATCATTTTGTAACCAGCTTTTGAATCCTTTTTCAATTTCGTTGTGTCACTCCCTTGTACTGCATACCTTTGCGCAGCAAGTAAAACCGGTACATAACAGCATTATTTTTTTTTGAATGAAGACATCTTTACTATACACTTTATTGTTTTTTTTTATTGCTCCCTTAACTGCCAGTGCTCAGTTTGAATCCTTTAAAGATTCTGTGGTTCAACTTTATGGTGTGGTTATGACGGCCGATAGCCTGCAGGGAATACCGGTAGTATCCGTAGTAGTAAAAGGGCAGAACCGCGGAACCATTACTAACGATCGGGGGGTTTTTAGTATAGTAGTTTTAAAAGGCGACCAGGTAGAATTTACGAGCATAGGATATAAGCCCGTTCTTGTAAAAATTCCATTAAACCTTGAAGGTAACCAGCATAGCATTATTCAGCTTATGGTTACTGATACCGTCTTTCTTCCGGCTACTATCATAAGGCCCAGGCCAAGCAGGGCACAGTTTGAAAGAGATTTTATTAATACGCAGGTACCAGCTGATAATATCACGATTGCCCGGCAGAACAACAATGCTGCCACCAGGAGAGTACTTGCATCATCTTTACCATCTGATGGCAGAGAGGCATCAAATCAATACATGAGGCAATCTGCCAATAAACTTTATTATTCAGGACAGTTAGCACCTCAGAATATTTTCAATCCATTTGCATGGAATGAATTTATTAAAGCCTGGAAGCGGGGAGACTATAAAAAGAAAAACTAATCAAAACCTTTATCCGCATTTCCTTTGCAGCACTTACATTTGTGTATGTGCATATTTGTAATTGGCTTTATGGGTTCCGGCAAATCCTTTTGGGGCCGCAAATGGGCAGATAAATTCAACTTTCGTTTTATAGATCTTGATGAGGTTATCGAAAATCAAACCGGAGAAACTATACTGCAAATTTTTGAAAAGGAAGGAGAAACCGCTTTCCGGCATCTGGAAAGAAAAACACTTGAAAATTTAGTAAATGAAAAAGATGTGATCATTGCATGTGGTGGTGGTACTCCATGCTTCTTTGATAATATTCAAATGATGAATAACCATGGAAAAACAGTTTACTTAAAAGCTTCTGCTAACCAGATTATTTCGAGAATTTCATTAGAACTTCACAAGCGCCCTTTGCTTAAGAACCTTAACGATGACGAATTAAAATCATTTATTGATGATAAACTAAAGGAACGTGAACCTTATTATTTTCAGGCAACGATTACTGTACCTGTGGATGCGGTAAATGAAAATAGCATACAATCATTTATTAACGCTTAATTTAATAAAATGCATAAAGGGTTTTTAAAAACCGGAACTATATTGGCGGCTTTAGCTGTTGTGCTTGGTGCTTTTGCTGCTCATGCCCTGCGGGATATGGTAAGTGAGAAAGCAGTGGCTACTTTTGAAACCGCGGTTCGTTACCAGTTTTATCATGCTTTTGCACTGATAATTACAGGAATACTCTATCAAAATTTCAGGTTTAATACACTAACCTGGGCTGGTTATCTTTTTATAGCAGGCATTATTTTGTTCAGTGGCTCACTTTATGGTTTATCGCTTGTGCAAGCGGCAGTTCAGCCTGGTTTTAAATGGCTGGGACCATTAACACCCCTTGGTGGCCTTTGTTTTATTTTGGGATGGCTGACCTTATGCCTTAGTTTTTTCAGGCATAAAGAAGTTACCTCGTTTTCCGGTAAAGTGTAATCAGCGTGCCGTTGTTATTTTCAATCTTAAAATCAATTTCCACATCCTGCATTCTTTGCTTCATATTCTTTAACCCGTTACTGAATTCTCTCATGTTATTAATGTCAATACCTTTCCCGTTGTCCTGAATTGTAAGCGAGAAGCTATCAGGATGCTTATGTAAAGTAATATATACATGAGTAGCTTCAGCATGCTTTACAACGTTATGCATCGCCTCTTTTACAACTAAAAATACATTTCTCCTTATGGTACCTGGCACCTGTAATTCAGGAATTCTCTCTGGCAGCACAATCTTTGCGGTCACATCGGTATCTTCAAAATAATCCATCACATAACTTCTAATATATGCAACCATATTGCCCAGGGTATCATTCTGGCTGCTCATACTCCAGATAATAGCATTCATTTTATCAATCAGTTCACCAGCAGAGTTAGAAATTTTTTCAATTTCTGGAATGGTTTGATTTCCAATTTTTGTCTTTGCCAGTTCACTGTATAAGCGGATAGAGGTCATACCTGCACCAAGGTCATCATGCATGTCTGCGCTGATGCGGTTTCTTTCTTCCTGCTGTGCTTTAATGATGGCTAATTGTGTTGCAAAAGATTGTTTTTCTGCCTCCAGCTTTAAAGATGACTGTTCCTGTATTTTCTCAATCAGTTCCAGGCGATTTTTGTAGGTAAGGCCGAGGATAAAAAATACCACCGAAAATATTACCCCAATTTCAAAATAAAATAAAGGCGACCTTAGTAGATGTGTAGAATCAGCATGAATAAGAATAAGTACAAATGATACAATTGAAAAGATCAATTGAATGGAACTGCCAATGGCCAGATAAGTCATCAACCGGTTTTTTTCAACAAAGGCCAGGAAAATATAAACAATGCCAGCAACCAGCATAATAATTTTCATTACATTTTCCAGCTTTACCTGCAGCATATAAAGATTGGTGCCGAAATTAATAATGGTGTAAGCAACCATTAAAATTGCCAATATCCAGGCTTCAACATTAAGGAACTTATTCAGTCTTGGATGGTACCTCTGGGTTTCTAAAAACTTCCTGGTAAATATCAGGTAGCAAATTGTTCCGGCAACTAATAAAAGCAAATCAAAGTAACTTATAAAAAATGCCCTGAAACTACCGGGCTTCCTGGTATAATAGTGCGTAAGCATTATTAGGAGAAACATGCATAATGAATAAATACAGTTAAACAGAAACTCTACTTTTCCATTAAAGAAATAATTTACCAATGTAAAAAGTATCATCATAAGCAATACACCACTTAATATAAAACCTGCTATGCCTTTTTGAATAAGCCAGGGATTGGTTTCCGTGCTAAAACTATTTAAATAATCAGGATGAATGATATTGGCTTCTACAGAATTCCCACTCGTTTTTGTAAATCTTAATTGTAGTAAATAATTTTTTTGTTCACCCGGCGCCATGCTAAGGAAAAGATAACCTGAGTTTTCATTTTTAATAATTAATTTTTCTAATTGGTTACCATATCCAATGACATAGAGTGTTTTTTTATCAAACAGCTGGCCTGGATAAAATTCAAATGAAACTGTGTTTTCACTGCTGTTTTTCAGGTTAAATGAAAGATATATCGGATAAGTAACGAGCCTGTCTGGAATGTAATCTTTATAAAAGAAATTTTGTAGTGGGATAAAATGCTGTTGTAATATTGATAAAGCTGTTGCAGAACGTAAAGTATCGAAAAACACGTAAGTGGATTTTTCTAAATTGATTTCAGTAACCAACCCGGCAACATCCGTTACTAGCGTATTTGCCGCAGGCTGGCAAAAAACTTTATTGGATAGCAGCAGGCAAAAGGGTAAGAAAATAAATTTTTTCAAAACAGCCGGTTTACTGTCAAACCTACATAAATTCGCTGAAACCACGTAGTTTAAATGAATATTTTGCCCCTGTGATTTAATTATCTTTGTTCCTAATGGCTAATAAAATAAAATCAAAAAAGCAACATACAAAATCTTCCGAATTGCTACCTCAGGAAAATGAAGAGAAAGTGGAAGTAAAGAAATTGCTGAAAGACGAGCGAACACACAAGATTGCCGGAAGTATTTCTATACTTTTTTCTCTAATGTTTTTTATAGCTTTTGCATCTTATTTATTTACCTGGCGGGTGGATCAGAGTGCAGCGCTGTTAGATAGTAAATTGTTTTGGGGAGCGGATGTAAAGGTTGAAAACCTGATGGGGACTTTCGGTGCTTATATTTCACATTTTTTTATTTATAAGGGTTTTGGAATTGCCTCTTTTTTATTATGCAGTCTCTTTTTTGTTATAGGGGTTAATTTAATTTTTGGTAAAAAAATATTTTCTGTTGGCAGGCATATAAAATACCTGCTTGTGGGGTTACCTCTTATCAGTATTTCAGCAGCGGTAATAATGAGCGGAGAAGATTTTCCATGGGGTGGGGCAGTAGGTGATATGTGTAAGAACTATTTGTTCAGAACCATTGGTGCCATTGGTACTATTGCTTCCCTGGCCGTAACTTTCCTTGTGTTTATTATCTGGCGGTTTAACCCGGTATTTAACCTTCCCGCAAAACAAAAAACTGCCTCAGCTGCCAATGACGATGGTCTTGAAAACGATCCGGGTGAAAATGCCTCAATGGATAATAGCCTTTCAGAAAATATGTCTTCAAATGTTTTAAAAGCAGATGCCGGTATGCTGAACATTCCAGACCAAAACCCAATTTTTAATCATGACCTGGAAATAATAGAAAAAGCGGAAGAAGATTTACCGGTTGCAATTACACCGTTACCTGAGGCAATAGCTATTAAACAAGACAATGAGGCTGTTGAAATAGCCAACGACATTAAACCGGTTAAAAAGAATATAATTCCTTCACTGGAATTAGAAATTAAAACGGTAGAATCAAAACCTGAAGTTGATTTACCTACTGCTACAAAAGTAATTAGCCAGGCACCTTATGATCCTGTTCTGGATTTAAGAGATTATAAGTACCCATCAATAAACCTGCTGGAGAGCCACGGCAGTGAAAAAATTGTGCAGGATGCCAATGAACTGGAAAATAACAAAAACCAGATCATCAACACACTGAAAAATTATGATATCAATATTCAGAAAATTTCAGCTACAGTAGGACCTACTGTAACACTTTACGAAATTATACCGGCAGCAGGTGTTCGCATCTCCCGCATTAAAAATCTTGAGGATGATATAGCCCTAAGCCTTGCTGCTCTTGGCATCCGGATTATTGCTCCTATACCAGGCAAAGGCACCATTGGTATTGAAGTACCTAATGCCCGCAAAACAATTGTGAGCATGCGTACTCTTTTATCATCGGATAAGTTTTTACTAAATAATTTTTCTTTACCCATTGCCATTGGTAAAAAAATTGACAATGAAAACTTCATTGTTGATCTGGCAAGCATGCCCCATTTACTAATGGCAGGTGCTACCGGCCAGGGGAAATCTGTTGGGCTTAATGCCATCCTGGTTTCATTGCTATATAAAAAGCATCCATCGCAACTCAAATTTGTTTTAATAGATCCTAAAAAAGTTGAATTAAGTATTTATAAGGTTATAGAAAATCATTTTCTTGCTAAGTTGCCCGGCGAAGAAGATGCCATCATTACTGATACCAAAAAAGTAATTCATACCCTTAATGCGCTTTGCATTGAAATGGATAATCGTTACGACCTTCTTAAAGAAGCGGGCTGTAGGAACATTAAAGAATACAATGAAAAATTTGTTGCCCGAAAACTTAATCCGGAAAAAGGTCATCAATATCTGCCGTTCATTGTTTTGGTAGTGGATGAATTTGCTGACCTTATCATGACGGCCGGCAAGGAAGTGGAAATGCCCATTGCCAGGCTTGCACAGCTTGCAAGGGCGATTGGCATACATCTTATTATAGCTACACAAAGACCTTCTGTAAATATTATTACAGGCACTATTAAAGCCAACTTTCCTGCACGTATTGCATTTAAGGTAAGTAGCAAAATAGACAGTCGTACTATTTTAGATACCGGCGGTGCAGAGCAGTTGATTGGTAAGGGAGATATGCTGATAAGCTACAATGGCGAAGTGGTAAGGCTCCAGTGTGCATTTGTAGATACGCCGGAAGTGGATAAGATAGTTGACTTTATTGGTGCACAACGTGGCTATCCCCAACCTTTTTTACTACCGGAATATGTAGATGAAAAAGAAATGGAGGGTAAAGATTTTGATGTGAATAATAAAGACGCTTTATTTGATGATGCGGCAAGGCTTATTGTAATGAGCCAGAGTGGCAGCACATCACTGTTGCAGAGGCGGATGAAGTTGGGTTACAACCGTGCAGGAAGACTTATGGATCAGCTGGAAGCAGCTGGCATTGTAGGGCCCAACCAGGGAAGCAAAACAAGGGATGTACTGGTAAAGACCGAAGCAGACCTCAATCAAATGTTGAATGAGTTTTAAAGTCATACAGAATTAATAATTACCTGAAAATTTAATGTCAAAATACTTAATAGCAGGCCTGGGAAATATTGGTAATGAGTATGCTGGCACAAGGCATAATATTGGCTTTGATGTGGTAAATGCTTTTGTAGCAAAACATGAGGGCAATTTTATTGTGGAAAGACTTGCTTATAAAGCTGAAGTAAAGTGGAAAGGAAAAACTTTCATTTGTATTTGTCCAACTACTTTTATGAACCTAAGCGGAAGGGCCTTTAAATATTGGTTAGAAAAAGAAAAAATTCAATTAAAAAATACCCTGACGGTGGTAGATGATTTGTCGCTGCCAATACATAAATTGCGTATACGTGGTACGGGTGGCCATGCGGGTCATAATGGCTTAAAGGATATTGAAAATATACTGGGTACTAAAGATTATCCAAAACTTAGGTTTGGTATTGGCGATAATTTTCCCAAAGGAATGCAGGCAGAATATGTGTTAGGTAAATGGCTTAAGCCTGAGGAAGTGTTGATCAAACAAAAAATAGAAAAATCTGTAGAAATTATTGAAAGCTTTGCTGCTATGGGTCTTGATAAAACTATGACGACTTATAATACGCTAAGTTTTTAACCTAAAAACAATTATTAAACCTATATTCTTTTTATAATGTGTTTTTCATTATTTTCGTTGCATAAACCCTGGAAACCAGTTAAAAAACCCGCTTTGCTATGAAGATAATATGTATAGGTAGAAATTATGCTGATCATGCAAAAGAACTTGGTAATGAAATACCAGATGAACCTGTCATTTTCATGAAACCAAAAAGTGCCTTGTTACAGGCGCATACACCATTCTATTACCCGGAATTTACAAATGAACTACATTATGAGTGTGAACTGGTTCTGCGTGTATGTAAAAATGGAAAATATATACAGGAAAGGCATGCAGGAAATTACTATAACGGCATTACGGTAGGCATTGATTTCACTGCCAGGGATATCCAGGATGAATGTAAGAAAAAAGGCCTTCCCTGGGAAAAAGCTAAAGCATTTGATAATTCGGCAGCAGTGGGGAAATTTATAGATATTGCTCCTGATCTAAATAAAAAAGATATCAATTTTAGTCTTAAAAAAAGTAAAGAGCTGGTGCAGAAAGGAAATTCAAGGGATATGATTTTTAGTTTTGATAGTATCGTTTCTCACATCTCAAATTATTTTTCATTAAATATTGGCGACCTCATTTTTACCGGTACTCCCGCTGGTGTGGGGGAATGTGTAGTAGGTGATGAACTGGAGGCTTTCCTTGGAGATAAGAGCCTGTTGAACTTTGAAATAAAATAGCTGGGTTTTTAAAAAATAGTAAAAAAAATGCTGCCAATGGTAGCATTTTTTATTTGATGAACAATAAAGTTGAGATGACTGATTATTGAACGAGATAAAATCAGCAGTGAATTAAGTGTGTAAAAAGATGTTCGGGCCTGTGCCCCATATTTATTAGCCAGGTATTAAGAAACTCTCTTTAAATTTCCCATTCAGATCCGTTTCAATCATACGGCAGGCTATATTAATCATATTTTTAAACGCGAGGGCGTGGGAAATGCCATGCCCAATGATTACAGGCTTATTTACACCCAAAACCGGCACACCTCCGTGAATTTCAAAATTAAAGCGTTCCAGGTGTTCATCATCTATTTTGCGGCGCTGTGCAATGTCATAAATACTTTCTGCAAGTTTTAAAATTACATTACCGGTAAATCCATCACATACCATTACGTCAGCCTTACTCAGGAGAATATCGCGGCCTTCTATGTTTCCAATAAAATTTACCTGGGTATTTTCTTTTAGCAGTTTATACGTTGCCTGGGTGAGAATATTTCCTTTACCTTCTTCTTCTCCAAGGTTCACAAGGCCAGTTTTTGGGTTTTCTATTTTTAAAATATGTTCGGCAAATAAAGAACCGAGCACCGCAAACTGGTTTAGGTTTTCAGGTTTGCAATCTGCATTTAATCCTACATCAAGCAGCAATCCTAATGAGCCATCTTCCCTTGGCATATAAGCGCCGATGGTTGGTCGGAGTATGCCTTCAATAGCCTTGATACTAAAGAGGGCACCCACCATCATTGCGCCCGTATTGCCAGCACTTATGAAGGCATCTGTTTTACCAGTAGCTAATAATTGAAAACCAATGGAAATAGAAGATTGTGGTTTTTCTTTTAATGCCTTGGTAGGATGTTCATGCATACCAATAACCTGCGGTGCATTTACTATGCTAAAACAGTTAAGGGGTAAAGGATGAGCCTCTAAACTTTCATTTATTTTTCCTTCATCGCCAATTAAAACAAGATGGATATTTTCTTTATTAGTTTCTGTAAACGCAGCTACCCCTTTTACAGCTTCCAATGGGGCAAAATCGCCGCCCATCATATCCAACCCAATTCTTACCATGCGGAAAAATTTAAAATTAAAAATTCCAAAACCGGGCTTGAAGTTAATCAAACTTTGATTTTGGAATCCATCTTAAAAAAATACTTAGGCTTTCAGTGGTGCTTTTTCTGCAACAACTTTTCCTTTATAATATAATTTTCCTTCGCTTACATGTGCACGGTGGCGTACATGTGTTTCGCCGGTAGTAGAATCTACACTTAGAGTTGGCTCAGTCGCTTTATAATGCGTTCTTCTTTTTGCACTGCGTTGTTGACTATGGCGCCTTTTTGGATTTGGCATGACTTGTTATTTTTTATATTGTTGTTAATCTAATTATTAAAACCGAATTATTATTTTCCAAAACCTGATGAATTGTATCTATTCATCATTGTTTTTTTTAATTTTCTTTAAACTTGTCTAATCCTTTCCACAAATTATTTGCATTATGCTCAATATCCTTCACCTCCATTTCTTTCAGTTTTTCCAGCACCTCATTATTGCACTGTGGCCCTCCCATTAATTCCGGGCTGCACATCCGTTGCATAGGCACGCTCAACATCACAAATTCATAAATCCAGTCACTTACATCCAGGTGGCTTTCTGTTCTTGATATGTAATACACATCCGGGTCCTCCTCCTGTAAATTCATCTCATCCGGGTTATCTACCAGCTTCACAAGCATTTTAAATTCATCCCACAATTCCATCATAAGTTGGTTGCCACAGCGGTCGCAGGTTACATCTGCTTTGCCACCCACCTCAAATTTAAGCAGCATAAAACCCGTGTTTTTCTCCAGCGACAGTTTTACATTTGCCTTTGCATTTGCAAAATCCTGTGCTCCCTTTTCTATAAAGAACTTATCGTCCAGCGCATAGCTAAACTCATGAATGCCAGGCTTTAGACCCACAAAAGCTATCTCAAATTCCCGTCTGTTAGCCATTGCATTCGGTTTTAAAGGACGGCAAAGGTAATTTAAAATAATCAATTGATGGTGTCGAATTAGTTCTTTTTCAATCGTCTGTATAGAAATTTCTCTCAAATCCAGTAGTTTTATAGCAATGAAACCCAGATTCCGAATTCTAATCCTGGCCTTACTTGTAATCCTGGTTATGTTTGTACACGCATATAGCTTGAACTCAGAAAGGGTAGAATGGCAATATAGTAATGGCTTTTTTCCCTCTTTTGCTGCAACATTGCGTCGCATCTCAGGCTGGTTTCCTATAAGCATTGGCGATATTTTATATGGATTGGCAGCAATATGGCTAATCATAAAAGCTTGGAAATACTTTAAACGAATTGCCAATGCAAGGAAAAATAAAATCAGCCGTCAATCCATTTATGATTTCCTGTTGAAAACTGCCATTATCGCATGTAGTTTTTATATCATTTTCAATGTTTTTTGGGCAATAAATTACAACCGTAAAGGAATTGCCTGGCAATTGGGCCTTGATATGAAAGCCTATACTACTTCCGATTTAAAAGAAATGAATTGCTTGTTAATAGCCAAAGTGAATAAATCAAAAACATCATTAATTGCCAATAATAAAAATTATCCTTCTAATAAATTGTTATACCAGAGCGTATATGAGGCATACAAGGAAGCCGAAAAGGAATATGGTTTTATGGAGTATGAACCGGCAGACTTAAAAACTTCGCTTTGGGGATGGCTTGGAAACTACTCAGGGTTTACAGGTTACTACAATCCTTTTACTGGCGAAGCCCAGTTGAATACTACGGTACCCAAATTTTTGCAACCCTTCATTGCATGTCATGAAGTGGCGCACCAGGTAGGTTATGCCAAAGAAATGGAAGCTAATTTTGTAGGATACCTTGCCGCCAGTGCTTCCAACGATACATTATTTCATTACTCAGTTTACCTGGAATTATTTACCTATGCTAACCGCAATTTGTTTTTTGTTGATTCTGTTGCCGCAAAACTTTATAGAAAAGAATTGTTGCCAGAAGTGGTAAAGGATATCAAAGAATGGCGTGAATTTGCCAGGCGTCACCAGGGGCCGCTGGAGCCAATTGTTAGGTGGGTATATGGCATATATTTGGAAAGAAACCAACAGCCAATGGGTATATTAAGCTATGATGAGGTTACAGCTTTTATTATTTCTTTTTATAAAAAGTATGGATTTATATAGCAGGTAATTGTTTATATTGGAAATCAATTATGAAGAATATTTATAAACTCATTATTTCAATTGCAATTCCGATTTTAGTAGGAGCCGTTGCTGGTTACTTTACAAGCAGTTCCGTCACTGGATGGTTCATTACTTTAAATAAACCGTCATTTAATCCACCAAACTGGTTGTTCGGTCCGGTGTGGACAGCCTTATATATTTTGATGGGAATAGCTTTTTACCTGGTATGGAGATCTGAACCCGTCAATGCTACAAAAAAGCAAGCGATTATTTTATACATCATTCAACTTACATTAAATTTTTGCTGGAGTTTTATTTTCTTTTACAAAGAAGCGCCGGGAATTGCCTTTGCAGAAATTTTATTGCTCTGGATTTTTATTCTGCTGACGATTATATATTTTTTAAAAATCTCTAAAATAGCAGGATGGCTTATGGTTCCATACTTATGTTGGGTAACTTTTGCTGCGATTTTAAATTACAGTATCTGGCAGCTAAATTAATTAGATATTATAAAGGATTAAAACTGAAGTTAAAAGGACACTAAAAACCGGCAGCCAACTTTTTTCTAAAACTTTCATTACTCAGCACCTGCAATTCAAATGCATTCATCCAGGACTGTAATCCTTTATTTTCCGATTCAGAGAGGTCATTGAAAAAATATGCCATCTCGATTTTTGTATCATTTTTAGTAGTGGCATAAAGACATTTGGTGAGTACGAACATAGTGCTGCCACCTTTCATGCCGGCATGTTTTAGCCATTGCCGGTTGGCCGGGTTTTCCATAATGGATTCAAGTACTTCGCTGAGAACAGCATATGCCTCGCTGTCAAAATATTTTCGGTTGTTCAACACTTTTCCAATATGTGCATATTCTTTGGTTGTGGATGCGGTAAGGCGATCGCTCCATAGCTTTTGCATTTTTACACTCAGGTCCTGCGGCCTGAATTTTTGTTTTAGTTCTGGATTATATTTTAATGCATTGTGTATATCAAAAATAAAACGGCTGTATTGTTCTTCATTTAATTTTCTTATGCCTTTCAATATACTTTCCTCCGATTTATTGCGGGGGTTCTGATATACGAACAATGAGGCAACCAATGGATAAATAGCCGTATGCTGTTTCAGTCCCAGCAACTGGATATTGTTTTTTACATTATCCATTCCAAGTAAATCCATAAGGTATTCTGTATTGGCATTGCTGCTAAATAGAATCATGCCTCTTGCTATATCAATCAATTTTGCGCTGTCATTTTTTATGTGGTTTTGTTTTTGTTCATAAGCTATCCATGCAGGATGAGCACCGCCATCAGTATTTGCGAGATAATACTTATCCAGCTCAGTTAAGGAAACATAGTTTTCTTCATCTATTACATGAGAGCCAGCCTGCTTTGCAAATTCAATAGCCACCATAATTTTTACAGTACTTGCAAGCGGCATCAGCTTGTTTTCGTTAAGGTGGGCAAGTACGGTGTCATTCTGTACAAGGTAAATAGATGACCGGGCCTTATTGCTTCGAATAAAATTGAGCAATGAGTCTGCGGGTGAAGATTGGGACTGCGCATAAAAAGCAGTACAACAAAAAAATAAAAAATAGATAATTCTTTTCATAATGCTATATGCTTAATTGTAGTGATTGCTGCTATTTGGTAAACAGTATAAGTGTCCGTCGCAACAGTGACGCTAAGAGAAACTTCTGCTGGTAACAAAAAAAATAAACTGTCAGAATTTATTCTTCCACATCATGCTTTCCACTGGCTTGTCTGGTTGACCACTATATTTTGCATTTTTTTTCTGGTTGTATTTCACTTCTATTTCGCCATCAACCGGGAAGTAAATTAACTGCCCGATGGGCATGCCTGCATAAACACGAACGGGTTGTTTTACCGAAATTTCCAGCGTCCAATTACCGCAAAAACCCACATCGCCTTTGCCTGCTGTGGCGTGTATATCAATGCCCAGGCGGCCTGTAGAGGATTTGCCTTCCAGGAATGGAACATGGGCATGGGTTTCAGTATATTCTGCTGTTACACCCAGGTAAAACATGTGGGGCAACAGCAAAATACCTTCTTCGGGAATGTCAAAATGTTTTATGGTATTGTGTTTTTTTGCGTCCAGTTCTGCATGTTCATACGTAGCAAGATGGCTGCCAAGGTGCACATCATAGCTGTTGCTGCCGAGGTCTTCACGATTGTAGGGAACAATTTTAATGGTTCCTTTTTCCATTTCTTCTAATATTCTTTTGTCGCTTAAAATCATTTTTATTTTTTACACGGATTACTAAACACGAATTTCACGAATTTCACCAATTACTCAAAGTGTGATACTGAATTCGAAATTAATCACATTATCACATTTTCACATTTTCACATTTTCACATTATCTCTCTTAGTTTTGTAAAAATATATTTTTCATTTTTCAATTCCCTTTAATAGTTCTACAGATGCCGCTGGTTTATCAACAAAATATCAACGAACACAGCAGGCTAGGCATCTGGCATATAACTGAAGATGAAAGTTTTTTTGCTGAGCATGTGCCACTGCAGAGAAGTATCACACATCCACACAAAAGACTGCAGCACTTTGCGGGCCGGTATTTATTAAAGATAATGTTTCCTGATTTTCCTTTATCGCTGATATTGATTGCAGATACCAAAAAGCCATTCCTGCAAAACGAGGCTTATCATTTTTCCATATCACATTGCGGTGATTATGCTGCGGTGATGGTAAGCAACAAAAACAGGGTGGGGGTGGATATTGAAATAATTCAGCCAAAACTTGAGAAAATAAAGCGTAAATTTTTGTCTGCTGAAGAACTCAATGCAATAGAGCCTGTAAATCTTAAATCATTAACACTTGCCTGGAGTTGTAAAGAAGCCCTGTTCAAGTGGTATGGTTTAGGGAATGTTGAATTTAAAACGCAGCTCCAGCTTGAAAATATTATACCCATTGAGGCAGCAGGTATTGTAGAAGGTTCCATTAAAAAGGAATCAACTTACAAGCTGAAGGTTTATTATAAATTTTTTGAAACCCTTTGCCTGAGTTGGATATGCAGCTAATAAACCAGGTAACAAATTTATTCTATCTCCAACAAATTATTTTCATCAGTAAGACTTAGGTCAATAATATCCTGGCCCGCAATGCCTTCAATTGAGCCTTTGAAATGTGCCGCATTCAGCAATACTTTCTCCAGTTGTTTTTCCCGGCTTTTCCATAATTTCTCCATAGCATCCCTTTCTTTTTGAATGCTCATTTTCATACTTACAAAACCTTCTCTTATCGCTTTCCATTGCTCACTAAATTCATTACTGGTAAGATAGCTGTACAGCAGGTTCATTTTATCCCCCTTGTTTTCCTGGCTTTTACTATTATTGTAAATGCGAACGATGCTGTCTCTTAAAACATTGGCCAGGGCTTTTACTTCGGCAAAATTGCAAATCCAGATGCCATCCTTTAATCCAAAACATTCCATTTCTTTTGGCATTTTTTTAGTAACCAATACAGCAATATCACAATTGGAACTGCGCATATCTTTCTTAAGTTTTTCTATCCAGTCTGCCCCAAAATTTTCTGTGCGCTTGCTTTCGTAAATTATTTTTCCGCATTCCTGGCCAAAATTATTCCTCACGGTTTGTATGCAATCTGCACCATTGCGGCCTTTGCCTACTTCTTCCAGCATATCAAAAGGATAGCTTTGCCTGAGCATTTCTTCCAGAGCAGTTTCCTGTACTTCTCCCTGCAGTTGCATTGAGCCCTGGTCATGTTTGCGTTTCATTTCTTCTGCAAGTTTTTTCTGGTCTTCCAATTGCTTTTCCAGTTCCCTCATTTTCATCATTTGCTCATTTTCCCGGATGGTGTTTTTTTCTATTTCCTGCTTCCTTATTTGTTCGCCCAGTGCTTGCCGTTCTTCCGCAAGCTTTTTCTGCATTTGGATTTCTATATCTGCCTCTTTATTTTTAAGCTCAGCTTCTTTCTTTAAAAATTCCAGTTCTTTCTGTCGTGACATTTTCAATTTCTCTTCATTATCCCGATTGGCTTCTTCCAGTATTTTTAGCTTGTTTTCAAAATCATTGCTGATGCTTTTGCGTAACTTCTCTTGTGTTTCTATTTCTATTTTTTGTTTTTCTTTTTGGAGGCGGTCTGCAAACAGCTCATTTTCTTTTTCTTTTTTTACTTCAAATTCTTTTTTTTGTGTTTGTAAATCTGCTTCCTGTGCTGCAAGTTGATGTTGCAGTTTTTGCCTCTCACTATTCAATTTTTGTTCAAAATCTTTTTCCAGTGATTTGGCAATAGCATCCTCTGGTGCAAATTGAAACTTACAGTTTGGGCAGGTAATTTCGGTGGGCATGTATTTGTTTTTTATAAAATTAATTAAAAAAGCTTCCCATTTTTGAGAAGCTTTGTGCGGCAAAGGAGATTCGAACTCCCACACCCTTTCGGGCGCTACCACCTCAAAGTAGTGCGTCTACCAATTTCGCCATCGCCGCATTTTTGAGAATTGCAAATGTAAATATTTTAAAGGCTGTTTTTTTGAAAACAAATTATTTTTTTAGCAGTATTCTAAACGTTGTGCCTTTACCGGGTTCACTTTGTCTAACATATAATTCTCCTTTGTGATATTGCTCTATTATTCTTTTGCTTAAGGAAAGACCCAGGCCCCAGCCACGCTTTTTTGTAGTAAAGCCCGGTTTGAAAACATTAGGGATATTTTTTTTGCTGATACCTTTGCCGCTATCTTTTACATCAATAAGCACCTGGGCAGTTTCATTTTTAATATTCACATCAATCCTGCCGCTGCCTTCCATCGCATCCAAAGCATTCTTTAAAAGGTTTTCTATCACCCAATCAAACAGGGGTGCATTTATCAATGCTTCTACTTCTGTTTCATTACCTGTGTGTACCTGAAATATTACTCTTTCAGGCGCTCTACGTTTTATATAGGCCACCATTTCATTTACCTGTCTGATGATATCTACAGGCTCAAGTTGTGGTGTGCTGCCTATTTTACCAAAGCGGTCGCTAACCAGTTTAAGGCGTTCCACATCCTTACTCATTTCTTCAGAAATTTTTTCCGTTCCCACATTTTCTTTCAGCATTTCCACCCAACCCTGCAAAGAGGAAATAGGCGTACCCAACTGGTGTGCGGTTTCTTTTGCCATACCTGCCCATACCTGGTTTTGGGTGCTCTTGTTTTTGGTAGAAATGGCCACAAGGGTTACAATGATAAAAAGTGCAACTACAATTAATTGTATTATGGGGAAATAACGAATCTGCTTTAGCAGGGTAGACTCTCCATAAAATACCAGGTTGTTCTGTGTGCTGTCAAAGGGGTTTCTCCAAACAATTGGCCGGTTCAGATCTTTAAATTCCTGCAATTTTTCTTTCAAATAATTTTTATCATTTTTTATTTTAAGAGTATCCAGATTATAATGATCAAGTACAGAATCTTTTTCTGTAACCGCAATCATGGGGATATCCTTGCTGTTTTCGGTAATTATTTTAGTGGTAAGGTTTGTAGCTACACTGTTAATATTATTGATGTCTTTTTCGGCCTCAACCCACTGTTCAATTTTTATTTTTTCTTCACCCGCAATTTTTTTTGCCAGGAAATTAGAATAAAATATGCTTACGGATACAATAGCAATAGCAACCATTGCCAGCATCGTACGCCAATTGAAAAATTGTAAAAACATTCGCTAAAGATAGAAAGCTCCCGTTAAATATTTAGATTAGGAATAAATCATTTCTGAATAACCTTAATTTTGGAAGACTAATTTGCGAACGAAACGCAACTCCATTACTACTAAACAGATGAATCAAATTGCTCCCGATGCCGATTTAAGGACTTCAGAATCTATATTTCCCTCTGTTGCCGTGGTTATATTAAACTGGAATGGGAAAAATTTCCTGCAGCAATTTCTTCCTTCAGTGCTATCATCTACATATAAGTATAAACGGGTAATTGTAGCAGATAATGCTTCTACTGATGACTCTGTACTTTTTATAAAGGAACATTTCCCTATGGTGGAGATTATTATTAATCCCGTAAATGAAGGTTTTGCAAAAGGTTATAACAGCGCTTTAAAAAAAATTGAATCAGATTATTATGTATTACTGAATAATGATGTGGAAGTTAGTGCAGGTTGGATTGAACCCATAGTTAAACTGATGGAACAGGATAAAAACATTGCCGCATGCCAACCCAAAATTTTATCCTATGCAGATAAGAATAAATTTGAATATGCGGGGGCAGGTGGCGGCTGGATAGATAACCTGGGTTATCCTTTTGCAAGAGGAAGAGTATTGGATTATTGTGAAGATGACCATGGGCAATATGATGAAGCAAAGCCTTGTTTCTGGGCAAGTGGAGCTGCATTATTTGTGAAGGCCCACCTATTTCACAAGGCAGGCGGACTTGATGAATACTTTTTTGCACACCAGGAAGAAATAGATTTTTGCTGGCGATTGCAATTGAATGGATATATTGTTTTTTGTGAACCTGCCTCAGTGGTTTATCATGTTGGAGGGGGGAGTTTGCATAAAAGCAATAGCAATAAAACATATTTAAACTTTCGCAACAACCTCATCATGTTATATAAAAATATGCCATTGCAGGAAAAACCCTGGAAGCTGCCCTTAAGATGGCTGCTGGATGTTGTAGCTGCCTTTAAACATTTATTTGCCGGTGATGGGGCGCATTTTATAGCAGTTGGTAAAGCCTGGTGCCATTTTTTTAGCTGGATATTCCTGCATCAGCACAAGTCTGTATTTGCGCAGGAAAGAATGCCAATAAATCATGGCAGGTACAATGGGAGTATTATCAGGGATTATTATTTAAAAAAGAAAAAACGTTTTTCTGAGATTGTAAGGAACAAATAATTTTTTTTTGATAGTTAGCCCTTATTTTTGCAAACGAAAATTAAACTGAATGCAACAGGAAATCATCGAAAATAAAGACAAGGATTTTGCACATAACTGGGTGTCATCTTCAAGGTTTATATGGTTTGCCCAGGTATTCCTGGTTTTAGCATTTGTTCTTGGCGGTTGCTATAATTTATATACGCATCGTTATAAGGGACATCCCAAGGTAAATGTTCCCGAAAACACCTTGTACAATCCGAAGTACAAATAAAGTTTTGTAATTATTTTTCTTCCCTTATTTTTGCAATCCTAAAAAAAGGGAAAGTTCTTTATTAATACAAGCGGAAGTAGCTCATTTGGTAGAGCACGACCTTGCCAAGGTCGGGGTGGCCGGTTCGAGCCCGGTCTTCCGCTCATTGTCCCGACATAGTCGGGATTT
>JBDSYV010000271.1:0-6358 GCA_040110925.1 Ferruginibacter sp.
CTTCATCCAGGTATAAATAAGTTTCAATAAAATCGCTCTCTTTCATTTTAAGATGGCGGGCAATACGTTTAATATCAGGTGTTTTAAAACGGGGAGAATAATTTTTACAACAAGCCGCACATTCAAGACAATTTATTTTGGAAAATGCTTCCTCGTGTAGCGCTGGCAATTTTTTAATATCCTTTTTTATATCGGATCGCTCCAGGTATTTTTTATATTTTTTACTGTTATCCGCAGTCTTTTTTTGCCAGTTCAGAAGTATGGCTTCAGTCATACGACAAATGTCGGCATTATTGTCCCTCCTATGCACTAGCTGATTGGTGTTTACATATTTTTATATATTTTTATCAAAATATTTTTCATGACAACTGTTATTGTACCACTAGATTTTTCAGAAACATCCTTTAATGCTGCTCATTTTGCTGCCGGCATGTTTAGCCAAAGGCCTTCAACTACTTTAATCCTTTACCATTTTTACTCTTCTCATGAAGACGTCACAACTGCTATGAACTTTTTAAATAGCCTTAAAGACGAATTGGCAGATAAAGGCTTGAATGTAGAAATTGAATTGGAGACTGGCGACAACTTTATTGACCGTCTGAGTGCATTTGCCCATGTAAAAAGAGCCTATATGATTGTGATGGGACTTACTGGCAAAACACCGATGATTCAACGTTTTAGTGGTTCCAATACACTAAAAATGGCTGAAAAAAATGTTTGTCCGGTTTTAATAGTACCTGAACACGCCCGTTATAAAGGCATTGATAATATTCTGATAGCATCAGAAATGAAGTATGTAGAAGAAACACCTGTGTTGCTAGCAGTAAAAAGGGTTCTTGCTGATTTTAAACCTTCTCTTCACATACTCAATGTGGACGCAAGCCATTATATTTCGCTGACGGAAAATTTTAAGGAGGAAAGAGATAAGATGGAAGCGTTGCTTTCAGAATTTAACCCGGAGTTTTATTTTATGAGACTATTTGATTTTCATGAGTCCATCAACCTCTTTAGCCGGGACAAGAATATTGATATGATCATCATGAGTCCTAAAAACCATAGTTTTTATGAAAAGTTATTTAAAACCCAACATACCAAAGCCGTGATTTATCAAAGCCAGGTACCCGTGTTAGCAATTCATGAATAAGTAAAAGGCCTGGGCAAATTACAATCGGTAATTCTAAAATCCTCCCTTTCTCAAGCATGGTAAGGCTCATTATTTCATAATTTTTTATATTCCCCTGTTCACTTAATTTTGCGCCGTAAAATTCAATGAGAATTTTTCCTTTATTCTACATTCACATTAGCCAAAATTTCAATACATGAACCTGTTTGAACAGCAACAAAATGAGTTTACGCACCGGCATATTGGACCCTCTGAAAATGAAACTACCGAGATGCTGCAATTTCTCGGGCTTTCTACACTTGATGACCTAATCAATAAAACCGTTCCTTCCTCCATTCGTAGTAGAGAACCATTGAAAACTGGTGGGCCATTAAGCGAGTATCAATATTTAATTGATTTAAAAAATACTGCAGCTTTAAATAAAGTTTACAAAAGCTATATAGGCAAAGGATATTACAACACAATTGTGCCGAGTGTAATATTGAGAAATGTATTCGAAAACCCCGGATGGTACACCCAATATACACCCTACCAGGCTGAAATTGCACAGGGAAGACTGGAAAGCCTCCTGAATTTTCAAACCATGGTTAGTGATTTAACCGCACTACCTATTGCAAACGCAAGCCTCCTTGATGAAGGCACTGCTGCAGCTGAAGCCATGGCTATGTTATTCAATCATAAAAATAAAAATCATGATCATATAACTGCTCCAAAATTTTTTGTTGATGAAAACATATTTGAGCAAACAAAGGATGTACTAATCACCCGTGCTAAGCCGGTAGGTATTGAACTCATCATTGGTAATGTACATTCTATTTCCCTGGATGACAGCTTTTTTGCAGCCATTGTTCAATATCCAAATAGTAATGGCTCAATTGAAGATTACCGGAATTTTATAAATAAAGTTCATACTGTAAATGCGCAGGTCATTATGGCCACAGATTTACTGGCATTAACATTACTTACACCGCCGGGTGAACTTGGTGCGGACGTAGCCATAGGAAGTACTCAAAGGCTTGGAGTTCCAATGGGATTTGGAGGGCCACATGCTGCTTTCTTTGCCACTAAAGATGATTTTAAAAGAAATATTCCTGGCCGCATCATTGGCGTAAGTGTAGATGCGCAGGATAACCGCTGCCTTAGAATGGCTTTACAAACAAGAGAACAACATATACGCAGGGAAAAAGCCACCAGTAATATTTGTACAGCACAGGCTTTGCTGGCAAACATGTCAGCAATGTATGCGGTATATCATGGGCCAGCAGGTTTAGAAACAATAGCAAAACGCATCAGTATACTTGCACAAACCCTCAGTTATGAACTGGAGGCAATGGGATTTGAAACTGAAAATGAATTTTTCTTTGATACCCTTAAAATTAAAGTGGCTGATATAGAAGCTCTGAAAAAAAATGCAGAAGCCAACGAAGTGAATTTTTATTACTACAAAGATGCCGTAGGTATTTCTATTGATGAAACAACTAATCAACAGGATGTATTAAACCTGTTGCACATCTTTGCAGCACTAAACAATGGTGATACAGCTGTAGCAGAATTTGATGCGGATGCATTACTCACCAATATTCCGATGTCGCTAACCCGTACATCTGGTTTCCTTACACACCCTGTCTTTAATTCCCATCATAGCGAAAGCGAAATGATGAGGTATATTAAACGTCTTGAGAATAAAGACCTAAGCTTGAACACCTCCATGATTTCCCTGGGCAGTTGCACTATGAAGTTAAATGCAGCAACACAACTGATTCCTGTAAGCTGGCCAGAATTCAGTAGCATTCATCCTTTTGCCCCTGCAAATCAGTGGAAAGGTTACAAGCAAATCATCAAGGAACTGGAGCAGTGGCTGAATAACATTACCGGTTTTTCTGCAACATCTTTACAACCAAATAGTGGTGCACAAGGAGAGTATGCTGGCCTGATGGCAATAAAAGCATACCATGCTGACAGGAAAGATGAAAAACGAAATATTATTCTTATACCAATCTCTGCTCATGGCACTAATCCTGCTTCGGCAGTAATGGCGGGCTTTAAAGTGGTTGTTACCAAATGTGATGAATCAGGTAATATTGATGTGAATGACCTACAATTAAATGCAGAAAAGTACAAGGATAATCTTGGGGGATTAATGGTGACTTATCCAAGCACTCATGGCGTTTTTGAAGAAAGTATAATAGATATCTGCAAAATAATTCATGATAATGGCGGTCTTGTTTATATGGACGGTGCAAATATGAATGCACAAGTAGGCCTCACAAGTCCAGGATTAATTGGTGCTGATGTTTGTCACCTTAATCTTCATAAAACTTTTGCCATACCACATGGTGGTGGCGGGCCGGGGATGGGCCCCATTTGTGTAAATGAAAAGCTTGCTCCATACCTTCCCGGGCATGTAAGCATTGCACATACAGATAAACAAATGCATGCGGTCAGTGCAGCGCCTTTCGGTAGTGCAAGTATTTTACTAATAAGTTATGCCTATATAAAATTGCTTGGACCAGAGGGCTTGAAAAGGAGCACCTGCTATGCTATTTTGAATGCTAATTACATGAAAGCAAAATTAGAAGCTGAATATAAAATTTTATATAGTGGAAAAAATGGTACCTGTGCTCATGAATTTATTGTAGATCTCAGGCCATTTAAACAAAGTGCCGGTATTGAAGCCGAAGATGTTGCCAAGCGGCTGATGGACTATAATTTTCATGCACCTACCTTAAGTTTCCCTGTACCGGGAACAATAATGATAGAACCAACTGAAAGCGAAGACAAAGCGGAACTTGACCGTTTTTGTGAGGCACTTCTATCAATCCGTAATGAAATAAGGGCAATTGAAGAAGGTACTTCATCAAGAGAAGATAACCCACTGAAACATGCACCTCATACACAGTTTGTAATAACAGCAAATGAATGGAATCATGCTTATAACCGGACAACTGCTGCTTATCCCCTGCCCTATGTAATGGAAAATAAATTTTGGCCGGCAGTAAGCAGGGTGAACAATACTTTCGGTGACAGGAATCTTATATGTACATGTGAGCCCATAACAGCATATATGGAAGAAGCTTGATGAGCCAATAAAAAAGCCTAATATGTAATAATTGAAGAATTACTGTACAGGAGTGAGAGTACTCTGTTAACTCTTTATTAATAACCCTGTTTGGCATAGTATTTACATCATAGTAGCATAACCTTAAAATATTTTATATGAAAAAGTTAGTAGCAATGATTGTCGGTGTGGTAATGCTTTCTGCTTTCGTGGTAACTGAAGCCAGTGCACAAAACAGTAGTTTTTGGTATTATCCTAATTCCAACGTTTATTATGATTTATCTGGAAAACAGTATGTTTTTTATAATGCCGGCAACTGGAGTTCTTCAAAGACTTTGCCTTCAGGTATTACGCTGGAAAAAGGATCTCCAAGAGTAACGGTTTATCATGCTGGTAAGGATGTATGGGTTGATAATGCAGGACACGTAATGAAATACAAAAATTATAAAGGAAATTCAGAAAAAAAGGGGAAGGAAAAGTTTAAGCAGAAAGTAAAGGAAGATTAATAAAAAATAAAATACTACAACTTTACGCCCGGTTATACCGGGCTTTTTACATTCGGTAACACACTGCATTAATATTCATCCCCGCACCTACTGATGCAAACATTACCACATCTCCTTTTTGAACAGAATGAGAGGGCATATGATTTTTAATAACCATGTCCAGCAAGGTAGGAACCGTAGCTACAGAGCTGTTTCCAAATTTATGAATGCTCATTGGCATAATGCCATCCGGAGCTGTTTTTTGGCCATACAACTTGTACATGGCATTAATAATTGCTTCATCCATTTTTTCATTGGCCTGGTGCAAAAAAACTTTTTTTAATTCATGCAAGGGAACACCTGATTTATCAAGACAATCCTTCATAGCCTGTGGTACATACTTCATAGCGTATTCATAAACCTTACGTCCTTTCATTTTTATGTACCGTACACGTGGATCCGAATCAGGATAGTTACTCTTCCCCAGGTATAAATAATTTACTTCTGCAATGCAGTGAGCCTGTGCGGCAGTAGAAAGAATTCCACTTCCGCCCTCCGCTTTAGATTCCACAACACAAGCGCCAGCACCATCAGAGAAGATCATGCTGTCACGATCATATACATCCAACACACGGGATAATGTCTCTGTCCCAATAACCAGGCATTTTTTGGCAATACCCCCTTTTAAAAAGCAATCTGCCTGTATTAGTCCCTGTATCCAGCCGGGACAACCAAACAAAATATCATAAGGAATGCAATTGGGATTTTTGATATTTAATTCATGCTTCACCCGTGAAGCAAGTGCCGGTAATAAATCAGTTTGAATGGTATGTTTTAAAACATTGCCAAAATTATGGGCAACTATTATCTGGTCAATTGTTTCAGGATCACAGGAGGCGTCTTCCAGCGCAATTTTAGATGCAATACTCGCCATGCCTGATGCGTTCATATCTTCTGTTGCATAACGCCGCTCCGAAATGCCGGTAATCTGTTCGAATTTTTCTACTATTTCTACCGGGTCAGTTTCTATTCTCCCATTATCTTCTGCATAAAAATTATGTACTGTAAAATCCCTATTTGTTTTTATTACCGGCGGTATGTAGCTTCCAGTACCTGTAATGACTGTCCTTAGTTCTTGCATATTCTTTTATTAAATCAAAAGAAGAATAAAATTAAACATTCTGCATAAAGATTTGAAGATTGGCCTTTAATAAATTAAAAGAAATTCATCGTTACCTTTCGGAAACATACTCTAAACCATGCATAAGTTAATTTGAAATGGAAGAAAACAAATTGCTTCATCCTCTATAATATGCAAAATTTTATTCCTCCTAACGAAGTCCGTAAGTAAAAATTATTAGGATAATTAATATAGAATTATAACTTGTTTGATTAATTTCTCTGGTAAAAAGAAATATTACCGCTTTTAAAGACTACATTTGCAAATTATTAATATAAATTACAAACAACAACAACAACAAAATGGACACTAAAAATCAAGGAACTGTTAAGTTTTTCAATTCTGAAAAAGGATTCGGTTTCATCAAGCACGACGATTCTGACAAAGAAACTTTTGTGCACGTGAGCGGTCTTATCAACGACATTAAAGAAGGTGATAAGGTTGAGTTCGAATTACAAAATGGTAAAAAAGGAATGAACGCTGTTAACGTAACAGTAGTAGGATAATTCAAA
>JBDSYV010000272.1:0-4812 GCA_040110925.1 Ferruginibacter sp.
TCTGAACCGGGGAAATAAATAAATTATTGGATACTTCTTTTAATTCGATGTATTCATCAAAAGTCAGCGAAATTTTATTACCCTTAAAATTAGTTGTACGCTCACCCGGGGTAGCCTTCGCCAATACTGGTGGTAGCGAATCCCTTGGGCCGCCTGAAGGAGAGCCAATTTGCGCACAACTATTGCCTATGAGAGAAACAAGAAATCCGGCTAAAATGATTAGAAAAAAATTATATCGAAAATTCATGGCTGCAAAGATAGCAGGAAGAATGATGAACTGTCTGCCATTGTGAGATGAGAATTGAGGAAAGTAAACTTTAGCATAAAATGTTCATCTCCCTGGCGATAGAATGGTATTCCAATATACCAATACCAGAAGATGATTAAAAAACTGAAATATAAAACGAATTCTATTGACTGGATATGATGGTCCCGCCAGGAATGCTGCTGAATTAAGCTGTGGTTTTTTTATCTCGCTAAATTGAATTTAGCGTTTGGAAGTTCAACTTGAAGTTTCACTTTTGCCTTCAAGGCTGAAAAAACTTTCATCAATGTGTCAATGGTAACATTACTTGCATTGCTTTCCAGTCTTGAAATTTGAGCTCTTTGAACGCCGACAAGTTGTCCAAGCTGCTCTTGAGTCAAGTTGCGTTCTTGCCGACTTTCTTTGATAGCTTTACCAATTAAGTCCATTTGCAATTCGTACTCAAACTTGTCACGGTTTAGCGTTCCTTTTTTACCAATTATTTTATCTTGAACTTCATTTAAAGTGTAAGTCTTCATTTTCAACTTTTTAATTTGTTATTAAAATATTTTTTACGTTGTTGTTCTGCTCTTTCAATTTCGCTGTCTGGTACTTTATTTTGTTTCTTAATAAAACCATGAGTTGAAATAACCAAAGTATTTGCACTTTGTGTTTTGTCCCAAAATGCCAAAAATCTGTATTGCAGTCCTTGATAAAGCGTCCTGAATTCCCAAATGTTATCGGTCAGTTTTTTGAAAAGCTCAGGGTCATGTTTCTGTTGCGACCTTCTTATATTGTATATTATTTTGTTTGAATGTTTGATGTCTAATGTTTTTAGAAATTCAAACGCTTCACTTAAAAAACGATGTCAAAATAATTTCCCATTCTAGCATATTGTCAATGATGCAAAAATAGAAAATGTTTCGTTATAATGAAACACTTTTTTGTATAAAATTTCGCTAATTCCATAGCCAACGTAACTATCTTGCCCGATAGCTTGACCTATTACCGCTCAGTGTTCACCTATTCCTCTTCTTCAATTTCATGAAGCGATACCGCAAGTTTATTATCTTTTACAAAATTGCACCAATGGCAGTCTTCCTTCCCGCAGCCGGTATAAAAATCATGTGCCTGTATTTTTGCCCATACTTCGGTAACCTGTTGTTTCACTGTTTCAATATCCTCTGGCCTGATAACAATCTTTGCTTTACGGTATTGCTTCTTTTTATCTGGCTCTACAAAATCAAATTCTGTACTTACAACTCTCCAGTCTTTAAGGGGATAATTATCTACCAGTATTTTATAGAAAACCGCCTGCCGCCAGTAGTCGCCGCCATTGGGCTGTTTTTCATTAGGCTCCTTCAACTTATCTTTTGATTTATCTATATCGCCTGTTTTATAATCTACTACGTTCACCATTTTACCATCAAACTCCAGTTTATCCAATTTGCCTTTTAGCGGTACGCCATTCACAACTACATTGCTTATGAATGTTTCAATGGAAACAACCTTGTTCCAGCTGGTAACATAGGTATTGTAATAATTTTTTAACACATCTTCACCCTGCTCCAGCCTGCGGGCAAAAGATTCTTTAGTAAAATTTTCCCTATGCCTGTTGATGTACCATTTAAAATCTTCATACAAAGTTTCGGGGGCTGGAAAACTATTTGTGCCGCTTGCCTGCATCTTGCGGAAAAGCTGTTCCAGCGCATGATGTATGGCGCTGCCAAATTCCGTTGCTTCCGATTTTCCAGAAGGAATGCGGATCAAACTTTTATAGTAAAACTCCAACGGACATTTAAGATAATTGTTCAGCGCCGTTACGTTCATCGAGAACTTTTCTACTAAGGCTGTTATAAAATCTTCTTCTGCTTTTTCAATTTCAGGAGCCATGGCCGTAAACTCCAATGCACCGAATTCAGTTTTAATATCATCCGGGATGACAATTTTTTCTACCGGTAAATCGTAATGCTCCATAATCTCTTCTATAAACATGGTGCGTTCTATTGCCTTGCCCTCATTATTGCTCAGGGAATAAGAAATATATAAATGCTGCTCTGCCCTCGTGAGTGCTACATAAAATAATCGCCTGAGTTCTTCATTACTTTCATCTTCTGCAGTTGATGATGCAAACATATTATCCGGCAATTTATATCCTCCAGAAGGTTTTCTTTTTTTCTCCCATAACCCTGCATTGGCGCCAGCAAAAAATACATATTGATATTCCAGCCCCTTGCTACCATGTGCTGTTAGAAGGTTTACGGCATTTTCATTTCCTGATATTTGCACAAGAGGCAGGCCCAGCTTTTCTTTATCCATCACATCAATTAGCTGGATCAATCCTTCCAGGGTAAGATGTTTGTTCCTGCTGTTTTCTTCTTTTATAAAATCAAACATTGCTGTTATTAATTGCATCAGCTCAATTTTATCCGGGCTCATCATTACGTAAGAAAGAATGCCGGCTTCACGAATAACTTTTTCAAACAACTGCTGAAGGGTATCATTACTTACATCTGCAATTAATTGCTCCATCATATTGCTGAACTTTTTCATGGGCTCGGCAAATCCTGTATCAAACAAATCTCTTGCAGGCGCATTGGCTTTGTCATACAACAGTTGCCTCAAGGAAGTGGTTACTTTGCTATATTTAAGTTGGTTCACCTCTACATTTAGCCTGGCAATATCAATTGGCTTTATCTCATAAAAATCATAGTGCATTATTTCAAAAAGCATTTCGTCGCCGCCATATGGAATATCATGCTCTGCCACCAGGTAACGCAGAATGGTTAATATTTTTTTTACAAATGGATGCTCTAAAATATTGATGTTCCTTTTGCTGTAAAAAGGAATGCTCTTAAGTTTTAAAAACTGCGCCAGTGCATTCCCATATTTATGTTCTTTATAAATGATAGCAATTTTTCCTGCCGGGGTATTTTCTAAAAGCAATTTTTCAATCCGCAGCGTAAGGTCAATCATCTCTTCCCTTTCACATGCGTATTCCAGCAGCACTGGAAGATTTGAAAGCTTGTTGATATTTACATTAGAAGAAATTAAATCTTTTGTAAGGCCCGGAATTTTGTTAATCAGCCTTTCCGCATTGCGATCAATTAATGCTTTTGAAATATTGAGAATCGGTTGTGTACTGCGATAATTATTCGTGAGCACAACCTTTACCAGGTCTGCGGTGTAGCTATCAGCAAATTCCTGCATATTGGCCACGTTGGCACCCTGGAAACGGAATATACTCTGGTCATCATCGCCCACCACAAAAATGTTTGGCTTGTCCCAGAAGTTGATGAGCAACTGCACAAGCTTGTTTTGTGTGCCACTGGTATCCTGGTATTCATCCACGAGGATGTATTGATATTTTTCCTGGTAATTAGAAAGCACATTACTGTTGTCTTCAAACACTTTTATCACCCAGTTTATCATGTCATTAAAATCATACAGGTTGTTATCCCGCATCATTTTCTGGAAAATGTTAAATTGCTCTACGGCCGCAGAAAGCCTTGACATGCGTTCTTTCTCTTCGTCAATTTTATCTGTGCGTACATCTCCTTTTTTAAAATTGCCCGTAGCTCTTTTTGCAACATAGCCATCTTTCTCCGGCAGCGATGCAATATAACTTTCAATACGCTCCTGTATAAATTCCTTTGTCCAGCCCTCTTTCTTCATAGTGTCGAAAAGATTACGGAGGTTGCTGATCTCGTAATACACATCTCCCCTGTAGCGTTTCAGCGGGTTGCCTTTTTCAAAACCATCAATCAGCTTTCGGAATAAATCTATAACCTGTAAATCTGAAATGGGGTCCATGCTGTTCTTATCAAAGAGCGATAAATTTTCCTGGATAATTTCGTTACAGAAAGAATGAAAAGTATGGATGTTTACTTTATAGGCATCGGGGCCAATAAACAAGATCAGCCGCCTGCGCATGGCAATGGTGCCCGCATCTGTGTAGGTAAGGCAAAGAATATTTTCAGGAAGGGTATCTGTTTCCAAAAGTATTTTTCCAATGCGTGCCGCAAGTATTTGTGTTTTGCCCGTGCCGGGCCCGGCTATTACCATCACGGGTCCTTCGATAGTATCTACGGCAAGGCGCTGCTGTGGGTTAAGGCGCTCGTATTCTTCCTGGAATTTATGTTCTAATTTTTGGCGGTAGGTATGCATATATTTCTTTGAGCTTAATAATACCCCAATTGTTTTTATTTAGTTGGCATTTGTTTTTTAATCAACTTCAGTTGCGTCGCACACTTGTACATTTGTTCGCTATTCGGCTATCCTGCAATGCTAAACAATTCCAAACTATCGCACAACAATAATTTTCCTGGAACAAAATGACCGGCTTTTTGTTATTAACACAAACAGAACCATGAGCAAAATATATAATTTCAAAACCATACAGGTAATGCCAGTAAGTATGGAAGAAGCCTGGAACTTCTTCAGCAGCCCTGCAAACCTTGCAGCAATCACCCCGGAAAAATTACAATTCAAAATCATTTCGGCACATAATGGAGAAGTCATGTACCCGGGCCAACTAATTGAATATACAGTAAAGCCAATTTTAGGCA
>JBDSYV010000273.1:0-3605 GCA_040110925.1 Ferruginibacter sp.
TGATGAATTAGAAAAAACTTGTGAAAAATTTATAAAACAATAATTTAAATCCCCAACTTAATAATTTATTTAAATGATTTTTTTTATTTGAGAACAGTAAAAACAAATTGAAGAATTATAAGGGCCCTTTAAAAAATAATAGAAAAAATATAATGTTTTATATTGCTTACGGCAATTGCCTAGGATTAATAACAAGACCATAATATTAGTTGATCCAATTGAATTGATAGGGAGTAGGTGTTTTTACTTTTCTTCCGGATATTTTCCTGAAACGTTCTGGTAATGCCACAAGATAATCTCTTGCCATTTCAGCTTTTTCATTAAGTCCTGTCATCGTTTCAATACTCCAATCTGATATAAGAGACGCCAGGATATTGGCATAATCTAAACTGGTGTAAACGCCTAATCGTTGAGCTGCGTCACTAAAGTGAGAAAATGTTTCGCTGATTTTTTCCCCAGATTGACGAATGAAATGGGCAGGCATTACAATTTTATTTCGCATCATTGTTTCAAAGGCCATCATCATTTCATTGGGATCTATTTCAAAAATCCGGCTTACAAAACTTTTATATGCTGATGCATGCCTGGCTTCATCAGCAGCTATTACCCCGCATATTTTTGCCAGGGAATTATTACCATATTTTTTTGCTAAAGTTGCCGTGCGGCGGTGCGATAAATTAGTAGCCAGTTCCTGGAATGAGGTATAAATAAAATTTTTGTAGGGGTCCGTACCTGTTCCTATATCAAATCCATCGGCAATGAGGTATTGGGTACTGGTTTCCATCTGCCTCATATTAACACGGCCGCCGAGGTATAAATATTTATTTAGAAGGTCGCCATGCCTGTTTTCTTCTGCACTCCACATTCTTACCCATTTGCTCCAGCCACCAGGCTCCAGCTGGTTGATGCCATCAATATTTAATAGCCAGCTCTGGTAAGTAGGCAAGGCCTCTTCAGTAATTAAATCGCCAATTAAAACAGCAAGGTATTCATAAGGAAGGGCTCTGCATTCTTCTCTTAACTCCCTGATTTCTATTTCAAAATTTTCTGTATTGTTTACAGGTAATAAATCTGATGGCTGCCAATTGGTTTCAATGCTATTTAAAAATTGCTCAATAATGCCATCCATTGATTTTGCCAAAAATCTCATTACCTCTATTTTTTCACCGTTCATAATACTTATTTAATAAACTTAACTACAAGAATCTGGCTAAAAAGTTTTTTGATAACAAAAAAATTCTATTCCCCTGAATAATAGGGGTGTGGAGATAATAGATGCATAAAGAACATTTAGAATAAACAAGTTATGTAAATTAGCAATTCTGTAAATATTAAATACCATATTTTCTTTTTATATCCCTGTCATTTTCTCTTTGCTTAATAGTTTCTCTTTTGTCGTAATTTTTTTTGCCTTTGCCCAGGCCGATTTCCATTTTTGCCAGGCCATTTTCATTGATAAATATTTTAAGCGGAATGATGCTGTAGCCTTTTTCCTTTGTTTTTGCTTCCAGCTTTTTCAATTCTCTTTTATTGAGCAATAGTTTGCGCTCCTGCATTGGTTCATGATTAGTATATGTACCAAATGAATATTCTGAAATGTGCAAACTTTTTACATATAACTCTCCTTTAAAAAATACACAATAACTATCATTGAAACTTGCTTTGCCTGTACGCAAAGATTTTATTTCAGTGCCTGCCAGCACCAAGCCTGCTGTATAAGTATCTTCAAAAAAATATTCATGATATGCCTTACGATTACTCAGTTCCATAAAAACTATATCTAAATAACAATGAAGAATTTAATGACTGAAAAGTGCAAGGATATTACCGATTTTTTCTTTCAGTTCTTTGCGGTGTATGATGAAGTCGAGGAAGCCATGTTCCAATACAAACTCACTGCGTTGAAATCCTTCGGGCAAATCTTTTTTGATGGTTTCTTTAATTACCCTGGGGCCGGCAAATCCTATAAGCGCCCCAGGTTCGCCACAAATAATATCGCCAAGCATTGCAAAAGATGCCGTGGTGCCGCCAAAGGTGGGATCGGTACAAAGCGATATATAAGGAATTTTAGCATCGCTCAGTTGCCTTAGCTTGCCCGATGTTTTTGCCAGTTGCATTAAAGAAAAAGCGCTCTCCATCATCCTGGCACCGCCACTTTTATTGATAATCATGAAAGGCACACGATTTTCAATACAATAATCGCAGGCCCTTGAAATTTTTTCGCCCATAACGCTGCCAAGACTACCTCCTATAAACTCAAAATCCATGCAAGCTACCACCAGTTCATAATCATTTACTTTACCATGTGCAACGGTAATGGAATCATGAATATCAGTTTTTGCATAAGTGTCCGTAAGTCTTTGTGAATAGGGCTTCAGGTCCACAAAATTCAGGAAGTCTTTGGATATGATGTTTTCAAATAACTCTTCGTAAATGTTATCATCAAACAAAATGTCAAAATATTCATCGCTGCCAATACGGTGATGATATTCGCATTTGGGGCATACATATTTATTTTCTGCAAGTTCACTTACGGTGCAGGTGTATTTACAATTAGGACATTTGGCCCACAGGCCTTCCGGTGCATCTTTTTTATCTTTAGTAGAAGTAAGAATTCCTTTTTTGATACGCTTAAACCAACTTGGTTTTGTTTCAGAACCCGAATCACCCTCGCCGGCAAGGTTTGCATCAAAATCTTCTTCCTGTTTCATTTATGCTGTTTTTTAATACTGGTCAATAGTGAATGGTTAGACAACTCTCAAAAAGGCTCAATGACAAATACAAACTTCTACAATTATGAATGACATTTATGCAATAGTTATGGTTTTATCCAAATATACGTCTTGCACTGTATTCAGCAATTCAATGCCATCTTTCATGGGCTTTTGAAATGCCTTACGACCACTAATTAAACCCATACCACCTGCTCTCTTATTTATCACTGCGGTGGTTACAGCTTCAGATAAATCCGTTGCTCCTTTACTTTCGCCGCCGCTATTTATAAGGCCCACACGGCCCATATAGCAATTTGCAACCTGGTAGCGGGTAAGATCTATAGGGTGGTCGCTGCTGAGTTTTGTATAAACATCAGGGTGTGTTTTACCATGCTTGGTTGCAAGGTATCCACCATTATTAGTTGGCATTTTTTGTTTAATGATATCAGCCTGCAAGGTTACACCCAGGTGATTGGCCTGCCCCGTAAGGTCTGCAGAAGTATGATAATCTACACCATCCACTTTAAATGCATTGTTTCTTGTGTAACACCATAGAACGGTAGCCATTCCCAGTTCATGTGCAATTGCGAAGGCGGTTGCTACTTCCTGCAATTGTCTTGTGCTTGCATCGCTGCCCCAGTAAATAGTTGCGCCTACTGCAACAGCTCCCATATTCCAGGCTTCCTTTACCTGGCCAAACATTACCTGGTCAAATTTATTGGGATAACTCAAAAATTCATTATGATTTATTTTCACCATCAAGGGAATTTTATGGGCATATTTCCTGCTCACAATGGCAAGACCGCCAAAAGTAGAAGCCACTGCATTACAACCCGCTTCTACGGCTAGTTTTACAATATTTTCCGGGTCAAAAAATATGGGATTAGGAGC
>JBDSYV010000274.1:0-26581 GCA_040110925.1 Ferruginibacter sp.
CTAATACATCTGTTCTTGTTGCAGCAAAACGCTGGTCTTCGGCCATATAATCATTATTGCGTCTTGCATAAATGCCATTGGTATAAGGTACTGGCTTTGCAGGATCGCTCAGGTATTCATCAAAACCTGTTTTATCTTTTTGTATGGACAATTTTTGTGAGCTGTTAAAAAAGTAATCAGTTGCTTTTACATTTGGAGGAGGCCAGCTTGTATAATGTTTCCATTCATTGCTGCCGGTTTCATAAATGGTAGCTTCAGTGGCAGAAAAATTTCCCTTGTCTTTCAGGAAGAAATTAAAGAAAATAGTTTCTAATGAATCCTGGAAATATTTGCTTGTGTTGCTGCCAAAATCATGTGTAGCAAATTGTTTCCATTCTGCAGATGCCCATGCTCCATGCGTCCAGGGGCCCATTACAAGATAATTTTTATTTACCGGGCTTTGAGATTCTATGGCTTTGTAAGTGTTCAATGCACCAAATAAATCTTCTGCATCAAACCATCCACCTACAACGAGGGTGGGCACTGAAATGTTTTTTAAATGCTGCCTTATATTTCTTGATTTCCAGTAAGCATCATAAGTATCATGCTGCAGATATTCATCCCAAATATAACTTTTGTGGTTAAAATATTTTTCTGATTGTGTATTTGACAGGGCCCCAAGTTTCAGGAAAAAATCATAAGCATCTTTCCTGTTTGCATTAAATACCTGTGAACCATAATCTTTTACCGGCCCGGTTCTTGGCTTGCCAAAATAATTCATGAAATCGAAATTGTCCATAAGGAAAAAAGCACCGTTATGATTCACATCATCACCAATAAATTCATCCGTAACAGGTGCCTGAGGACTAACTGCCTTTAATGCCGGATGGGTGCCGGGTAAACTGGTGGTACTGTAAAATCCCGGGTAGGAAATACCATATATTCCTGCCCGTCCATTATTGTTTTTTATATTTTTCAACAGCCAGTCTATGGTATCAAATGTGTCACTGCTTTCATCTACGTCCTTCTTTGTTTTTTTACTTGCAATATGTGGCGTTACTTCCAGGTTTTTGCCTTCGCTCATGTATCGTCCTCGTACATCCTGGTATACAAAAATGAATTTTTCCCTCATTAGCACAGGGTTAGGCCCAATACGCCGGGCATAATTTGTATCACCATAAGGACCTGCCGAATATGGTGTGCGCTGAATTAGAAAGGGATATTTTTCTGATGATTCTTTGGGCGTATAAATTACAGTATAAAGTTTTATGCCATCACGCATAACAATAGTTGTATCTAATTTAATGTAATTTTCCCTGATAAAATTATCTGTTTGTGCATCAGCAAAAAAACACAAGGAGCATAAAAATGAAATTAAAATTTTCCGCATCAATTTTTTATTACCGGTAAAAGAAATTGTGTTGTATTGCCAGCACCGTAAAGTATCCTGATCGTTGCTTTTTTAAAATCTGAATCCTTTGCTTCATAAATATTCATAAATTTCTGTGGGTTCCTGTCTGCCAGCGGAAACCAGGTGCTTTGAATTTGTATCATGAGCCTGTGCCCTTTTTTAAAAGTATGGGCAACATCAGGCAATTCAAACCTTACGAGCGAAGTTCGGTTTGGAACGAAGGCTTCGGGCTTCTCAAAACTATTGCGGAATTTACCTCGCATAATTTCTCCCCTTACCAGCATCTGGTATCCACCCATTGGATATGCCGCTCCAGTGCCCGGAGAAGAGTAAGCAGCAGGATATGAAAATTCATCAGGAAAAACATCAATCAGTTTTACCACAAAATCTGCATCAGTTGACGATATGCTCACTACTAAATCAGCTATCACAGGCCCGGCGAGTGTAAGGTCTTCCGTTAATTCATCCATCTGTAAAGTAATTACATCAGGTCTGCGGCTTGCAAAACGCTGGTCATCTGTCATGTATTCCTTTGTTCTTTCTTTATGTACATCCTCAGTATAGGGAACCGGGTGTGCAGGATCGCTTTCATAGTCGTAACTACCAGAACCTGATTTGCTGAAATTAAAAGATAAACTGTTATTGGTTTTTAAATACAAGGATTTATATTCAACTTCGGTTGGCGGCCATTTGGAAAAACTGCGCCATTCGTTTTGCCCGGTAATAAAAATATTAGCCTCTGCAATTTTTTCTATGCTGCCTTTATTTTTCAGGTAATAATTAAAGAAGGGTATCTCCAGGTTTTGCTGGTACCATGCAGAAGTATTGCTGCCAAAGCGAATATTGCCCAGGGAACTTCCTTCTGCACTCCATTGGCCATGGTACCATGGTCCCATTACAATGCTGCTTATTGTTTGAGGGCTTTGTGTTTCGCAGGCCTTGTAGCTGTTCCATGCACCCCAGCAATCTTCTGCATCAAACAAGCCACCTACCCAAAGCATGGCTGGCTTTACATTGTATAAACCCGCCCTTGCATTGCGTGCCTGCCACCAGGCATCGTAGGTTGGGTGCTTATACATTTCATGCCAGAACTTTATACTATCTCCAATCATGCGGGCAAGATTTGGTAATGCGCCGGCCTGTAGGAAAAATTTATAATTGTCTTTAATAGGTGATGAAAAACCAGCACCATAATTCATAGTTGTCCGGGGCCTGGGTTTCCCAAAAGTGGAGTAAAAACTAAAACCATCCATAGCAAAAAAAGCTCCCTTGTGATGAAAGTCATCACCGATAAACCAATCCGTTACCGGTGCCTGCGGGCTCACTGCTTTCAGCGCTGGGTGGCCGCTTAAGGCTGCTTCAGTAGAATAGAAACCCGGGTACGATGTGCCTACTACACCAACGTTGCCATTATTGGATTCAATATTTTTTATCATCCAGTCTATAGCATCATAAGTATCGCTGGCTTCATCTATTTCTTTGTTGTTTTTTTTATCTTTAATAAATGGGCGTACGTCTTCAAAAACACCCTCACTCATATATCGCCCCCGTACATCCTGAGTAACGATGATATAATTTTCTTTTAGGTATGCGTTACGGAATGAAGACCAATAACGGGAAAAATTATTTTCACCATAGGGTGCGCATGAGTAAGGCGTTCTGGTGAGCAGTATTGGGTGCTTTTCCGATTTGTCTTTAGGCGCATAAATTGAAGTAAACAATTTAATACCATCTCTCATGGGAATCAGTCGCTCCATCTTAGTATAGTTGTTTACAAACCAGGTGCTGTCTGCATTTTGCGCAAAGGAACCATAGGAAAAAACAATGATTAAAACCAGGCTGAAAAACTTTTGCATAGCGATTTGTTTTAGAGGTGCTAAATTTAGTGAAACAAAATGGATAACATGGATGCAAATACAGCATTGGTAAGTAACTTTTATACTGCCTTCCAGCAATTGGATTACCACCGCATGAACAGTTGTTATAGTAACGATATTGTTTTTTCAGATCCTGTGTTTGGGTTATTAAGAAACGAAGAAGTAATATTTATGTGGGAAATGCTTTGCAAAAATGCCAGGGATTTTTCAATTGAGTATAGCAATATTCATACTGATGATGAGGCATATTATACCTGCAACTGGACAGCAACTTATACCTTTTCAAAAACAGGCCGAAAGGTTGTAAACAAGGTGAAGGCTTTTATGCTGTTAAAAGATGGGAAAATAATAGAACATAGCGATGCGTTCAGCCTGCACAAATGGGCTGCACAGGCATTGGGCTTTAGCGGATGGTTGCTGGGCTGGAACCGTTTTTATCAACAGAAAATAAAAAATACTGCAAAGACAAACTTACTCAACTTCATTGCAAAAACTAATAATAATTAGACAAAACAATACATTATTGAGCAGTCTTCTTAATAGTATATCATGCTAAATTATTATAAGAAAAATTTTAAAAAATCGGGTATTAATGCAAGTTATGCTGATTAACTACTGATAAAATATTTCAATACCGGCAGGTAGGTAATATTGTGTTCGTTACCAGCCTGTAAATAAAGGACTGGCACCTGAAGATCCATTCCTGAAATTCTGGAAAATGATGAATTAAGGCTTCATGAAGAATTCGTGGACATCAGGAGATTTTTGTTCAGGAAGTTCTATAGTAAAAGATGTATAAAGTTTTGTATGTTTATGAAAGCACTTATTGTTTTTATATTTTAACTCCAAAACTAACTTACATGAACACAACATTTTTATCAGAAATAAACTGGCTGGCAGTACTTGTGGCAACTCTTGCCTATTTTTTCCTGGGCGCATTATGGTATTCAAAGGCATTGTTTGCAAAGCAATGGATAGTATTAACCAAAGTAGATGCTACCAATCCAGATGCCTATAAGGGCATGGCAGGAATCATGGTAGCTTCTGCCATTCTTATGTTGGTTACTTCAACCGGGCTTGCCATTCTGCGCATTTATCTTGATATCAGTGGCTGGATGAGCGGGCTAAAATTGGGATTGCTTACTGGAGTCTTTTTTGCTTCTACTGCTATCAGTATTTCCTACCTGTATGAAAAAAGACCAATGGGGTTACATTGGATAAATAACGGGTACACAGTGATTGGAAATATAATTGCCGCTATTATTATTTGTTGCTGGGTGTGATTATTTCTTTTGCAAATCAATTTTCTTATCTACCGGGTGATTGGCATTGAATGTAAAATTCAATAGAGATGCCATCGTTTGAGCCAGTTGAGAATTGCTAATATTTGCAGGCGTTTTTATTTCGCCCATGGCTGCTAAGCCTGGTCCTGCAATAGCCATCCATGTTTGGTTACTGAAAGGCGTTTTATTGTTATGACTTGTCCATTTATCATCCCGTCCACGACCGTGGTCAGTTGTTATTAATAAAAAAGTAGTGTTCCGGTAAAAATTATCTGCTTGTAGTGTTTTCCATAAATCCTGCAGCATAGCATCGGCTTTATGTGCTGCATCTAAATAAAAATCATACTTACCTGAGTGTGCCCATTCATCCGTTTCTCCAAGGCTCAGGTAAATTATTTTTGGTTTAAATAATTGTATGTATTCTTTGGCAATAGCATAAGTTAAACCATCAAGCCTGTCAGTTTCCCAGAGTTCAGGCATAGTGGATTGCATATTACTCAAGGCTTCCAATACTCTACTTTTTGCAGTAATATTTTTTGGCAATAACTTATTGCCATAGCTTACAGGAAAGCCACATTTATCTTCATTCAGAATTCTTCCAAAGGCACTCCAGTTGGTAAATGCAATTACTTTATCCTTATAATTCGGATGCCTGTTGATAAAGGTTAGGAAATGCTCGTTTGGATTGGCAGGGTAGTCATTGGAATTAATAAGTGTATCAGGATAACCACTGAAAATTTCATTGTAACCAGGATAAGAAAACCAATAGGGATTTTTTACCTGCATATTGTTTTCATATTTCCTGTTGCCAAAAAGCTGCCCTTGTTTTGCCATTACATTCCATATAAAAGGAAATAATTTTTCTCTTCTCTCCAATTCATCCTTTGCCCAATACTGATGTACTTTTTCAGCAGAATCGGTACTGATATATTTTTTCGAAAATAATAAAACAGAATCTGCACCGCCGTATATTTCCTGCCAGCGCACACCGTCAATGGTAACGATAACAATGTTTTTTTGATTAGGAGTTTGTGCCTTGCAAATAAATGAAATGATTAGGCTGAATATTAGCAGGATGGTTTTCATTATTCTACTCTTGTGATTTTAATTGTATTGGTGGGCAAGTGTAAGTCCACAGGAGTGCTGCCGGTATTAATAATTACATCATCCTTTTTTATAAAGCCTCTTTCCTTCAGGATATTTATCTGGTCAAAAATAATTCCATCAAGGCTCTCTTCTTCTGCATAATAAAAAGCTCTCACGCCCCAGCTAAGGCTAAGCTGGCTTATTAGTGTTCTTTCCTTACTGAAAATATATAAAGGAGATTTAGGACGGTAGCTACTCAGCATAAATCCTGTATATCCACTTTGTGTCATACCTACTAATGCATTTGCTTTTGAATCTTTGGCAAGCTTGCATGCACTGTAACAAATGGCATCGCTTAAAAAAGAAGGAGAATGTGGCTGCGGCATCAGGATATCATCACGGTCATACGCATAAAGAGACTTTTCTATTTCAAGAATAATCTTGCTCATGGTTTCCACTACAAGTGTAGGATAGGTGCCTGTTGCTGTTTCGCCACTGAGCATTACCGCATCAGCGCCTTCCAGTACAGCATTGGCTACATCGCTTACTTCGCTGCGGTTAGGTTTGGTGCGGTCAATCATACTCTCCATCATTTGCGTGGCCACAATTACGGGCTTGGCCCTGTGCATACATTTACGGATAATATCTTTTTGAATAACGGGAACCTGTTCAATCGGAATTTCAACCCCCAGGTCGCCACGGGCTATCATAATGCCATCGCTCACGATAATTATGTCCCGAAGATTTTTTAATGCTTCTGGCATTTCAATCTTGGCAATTACTTTTATTTTGCTCTTATGTTCCTTGATGATCTTTTTTAGTTCAATAATGTCAATTGCTTTTCTGACAAATGAAAGTGCCAGCCAGTCAAGTTTTTGGTCCAGGATAAATTCAAGGTCTGCGAGGTCTTTTTCCGTAAGTGATGGCATGGTGAGTTCGCTGTCAGGAAAATTTACGCCTTTCCTTGGGAGTAATATACCACCAAGTGTTACGCTCACTCTTACTTCATTTTCATTTAAAATTTCTTCTGCCTTCAGTTCCATTTTTCCATCGTCTAAAAAAATACGGTCACCCACTTTTACATCGGTACAAAGTTGAGGGTAGGAGATATAGATTTTAGATGAACTGCCCAGCATCTTTTTGGTAGTGAAAATAAATTCCTGCTTTTCCTTTAGCAGTATGCTACCGTTATCCAGGTCGCCGACTCTAAGTTTGGGCCCCTGCAAATCGGCAAGGATGGCTATATTATAAGGCTCTTTTTTTATTATTTCCCTGATGTGCCCAATCACTCTTCTTTTATCTTCATGATTGCCATGCGAAAAGTTTAACCTGAATACATTAACACCTGCTTTTACGAGGGATAATAAATTATCATAATCATCGCATGCAGGACCAACGGTGGCCACAATCTTTGTTCTCTTCTGCGAGTGGGCTATCCCTGCTTCCTTGTCCATCTGCGTATGCAGGTACTTACTTATATTTTTTTTCATTGTCATATTTATTACACAAATTGTTTTTCAATAATTAATTACTACATTATCAATTATCCAATACCCAATTATCCATTAAACAATTATTTATTATTCATTACCTACGTTGCCAGTATCTTCACAATCCTCATCCACTCTTCACTTATGCGTTGTTTCTTTTTAACTGCATCACTAAGTGGTGTGTAATTCATCTTATTGTTTACGATGCCTATAAACATATTATGCCTTCCTTCTATCAGGCTTTCAACAGCATGATAACCCATGCGGCTGGCAATTACCCTGTCCATGCAAGATGGGGAACCACCTCTCTGTATATGGCCAAGGATACAAACCCTTACTTCAAGTAAAGGCATTTTTTCTTTTACTATTCTTGCTACTTCATTAGCGCCACCAAACTCATCTCCTTCTGCTACAATAATCAGGTTCACTAATTTTTTTCTTTTTTCTTTTTCTTCCAATGAAGCAATGATATCGTTTATAATGGTTTTACGTTCAGGGATGAGAATGTTTTCAGCACCAGTTGCTATTCCACTATGCAAAGCAATATACCCGGCATCACGGCCCATTACTTCAATTATAAATAAACGGTCATGTGCATCTGCTGTGTCTCTAATTTTATCTATGGCTTCTACTGCAGTGTTCACGGCAGTATCAAACCCAATGGTAAAATCGGTGCCTGCAATGTCTTTATCAATAGTCCCTGGAAGGCCAATGCATGGAATTTTAAACTCGCTACTAAAAACATTTGCTCCCCGAAAACTTCCATCACCACCAATAATTACAAGGCCATTAATGCCGCGTTTCACGAGGTTGGCGTAGGCTTTTTTTCTTCCTTCTTTTGTAAAAAAATCTTCACAACGGTCAGTCTTTAAAATGGTGCCTCCACGCTGAATGATGTTAGCAACACTTCGGCTTTCCATTTTTATAATATCATCTTCTACCATGCCACTGTATCCACGCATAATACCAAAAACCTCCATTCCATTATATATGCCCGTACGTACAACTGCACGAATACATGCATTCATGCCCGGGCTATCGCCACCGCTGCAAAGCACTCCAATTTTTGTTACTTTTTTAGTCATTTAATCTTTGTTGAATTTTTAAATAGTAAGGGTCTCATTGGTCAATAGGTATTAAGTCAATGGTCAATAGTCAGGAGGCAAAATTCTCCATTCCCAATTCTTATTCCTAAACTCTCTAATCCTTACCTAAACCTTTTAAACTCTATAAACTTTTACTTCCTACATCTGCTCCGGCACTTCAATGCCCAGCAACTGCATGCTGCTTTTTAAAACATTCGCCGTCATTATGGCTAGTTGTAGCCTTAATATTTTTTTCTCTTCTGTTTCTGCATTGGCCACAGAATGTTCTGCATAAAAACTATTGAAAATCTTAGCCAGCGAAAATGCATAGTTAGCAATGGCTGATGGATTCAATTCTTTAGCGGCCTGTAAGATAATTGTGGAATATTGCTCCAATATTATCAACAGATCTTTTTCCAGTTTTAATAAACCATCACTTGAATTATTTAAGGTACCAGGTAATTGCTGTTTTCTTAAAATGCTTTTTATCCTTGCATGTGTATACTGTACAAATGGGCCCGTGAAGCCATGAAAATCTATAGATTCCTCCGGATTGAAAATCATTTTTTTCTTTGGGTCAACACGAAGCAGGTAAAATTTCATTGCACCCAGGCCAAGCGTTTTGTATAAAGCAACCAGTTCATCTCCTGTAAAATCTTTTACCTTACCCAGTTCTTCTGTGTGATGTTTTGCTGTGCTTATCATTTCAGCAACCATATCATCTGCGTCAACCACTGTTCCTTCCCTACTTTTCATTCTTCCACTGGGTAGTTCCACCATGCCATAGCTAAGGTGATGTATATCATCTGCATAAGGAAGACCAAGTTTTTTGCAGATTAACTTCAATACTTTCATGTGGTAGTTTTGTTCATCCGCTATCACATAAATGCTCTGGTCGATGCCATAGGTATCAAATTTTTGGATGGCCAGGCCAATGTCCTGTGTGATGTAAACGGAGGTACCATCATTTCTCAGCACCAGTTTTTCATCTAAGCCATCAGCCGTTAAATCTATCCACACACTTCCATCTTCTTTTTTATAAAAAACGCCTTTATCAAGCCCGTTTTGAACAACATCTTTCCCCAGGAGGTATGTATCACTCTCAAAATACGTTTTATCAAAATCGCTGCCTATGTTTTTATAGGTAACATCAAATCCTTCGTAAACCCAACTGTTCATTTTTTTCCAAAGTGATATTACCTCAGGTTTTCCGGCCTCCCAGTCGTGCAGCATTTGCTGTGCTTCCTGCATGAGTGGTGCAGTTTTTTCTGCGTCCTCTTTTGTCTTCCCATTTGCAATGCCTTCGCTCACTTCTGCTTTTAAGGCGTCATTAAATTTTACATAGTAATCACCTACAAAATGGTCGCCCTTTGTGCGGGTAGATTCTGGGGTGGCACCATGTGCAAATTTTTGCCAGGCAATCATGCTTTTGCAGATATGAATGCCGCGGTCATTTACAATACAACTTTTTAATACCTCGTAACCATTTGCCTTTAATATTTCAGCCACGGACCAGCCAAGGAAATTATTTCTCAAATGGCCAAGGTGCAATGGCTTATTGGTATTTGGTGAAGAGTACTCCACCATAATTTTTACTGCCTGTCCGGTAGGCAGGTTGCCTTTAAATGGCTGTTTGCCATAACATATATCATTGTAATTTTTTTGAAGCAAGGAAATCCAGAATGCATCTGCAATTTCAAGGTTAAGAAACCCCTTGATGATGTTATAATTTGTAAACAAATCGGAGTTCTTTTCCAGTAAATCTTTTCCGAGTTCCTCAGCAAGTTGCGGCAGGGGAAGACTAGTCTTTTTTAGCAATGAAAATAATACGATAGTATAATCTCCTTCAAATTCAGGTTTTGTTTGATTCACCTGGAAATCTGCCGCTGAAAATTCCTTATTGTATAGATGGGATAAACTTGTAATAACTGCCTCCTGCAGCCGCTCAACAATTGACATTTTGCAAAAATAAGAAAAACAAGTGCCTTTGCCCAATATGCCCAATATGGAAATTGACAATTGGTAATATACAATGACCTTGAAGCAATTAGCAAAAAGCAGGTGAGTTTAATGCCCGGACCAGAAGTATCTGCAGAATTTTAGTATGCCGCACAATTGAGTGACCTGCCTACCGGCAGGCACAACGATGCTTGTAGTAGCAATACTGCTAAAAAAAATAATTAGCCACAGATTCACAAATTTAATCTCTGAATCCGTGGCAATCCATTTTTAAGTTTTTATTTCCTTTTTGCTCACGTTTTAATAGGCAGTTGTAGTTATCTTTGCGCCCATTTCAGAAAAAATATGATTAGTGTAAATAATGTTACCCTTGCCTATGGCAAGCGGGTTTTGTTTGATGAGGTAAATATCAATTTTGTAAAAGGGAATTGCTATGGTGTCATTGGGGCAAATGGTGCCGGGAAGTCAACCTTTCTTAAAATAGTAAGTGGAGAATTAGAACCCAATAAGGGTACAGTGGATATTACCCCTGGTGAACGTATGGCCGTGCTGAGCCAGAACCAGTTTGGCTTTGATGAAGAAACAGTACTGAACACGGTTATGATGGGCCATGGCAAAATGTGGAAGCTGATGCATGAACGTGACGCCATTTACAGCAAAGAAGATTTTAGCGAAGCAGACGGTATAAAGGCCGGAGAAATGGAACACGAGTTTGGCGAAATGGGCGGTTATACTGCAGAAAGTGATGCTGCTACTTTCCTGAGTGAGCTAGGCGTAAAAGATGAGTTGCATACTCAACTAATGAAGGATATTGGCGCTAACCTGAAAGTTCGGGTACTGCTTGCACAGGCTTTATTCGGCAACCCGGATATCCTGCTGCTGGATGAGCCTACCAATAACCTTGATGTGGAAACAATTGGCTGGCTGGAAAACTTCCTGGCAGATTATGAAAATATTGTGTTGGTGGTAAGCCATGATCGTCACTTTTTGGATGCTGTTTGCACTCACGTGGCAGATGTGGACAGGAGCAAGATCAAAATATTTACAGGTAACTATACCTTCTGGTACGAAAGCTCACAGTTGGCAGCAAGGCAGATGAGTGATAAGAATAAAAAGATGGAAGACAAGCGCAAGGATCTTCTTGAATTTATTGCACGCTTTAGTGCAAATGCATCAAAAAGTAAACAGGCAACAAGTAGAAAGAAGGCCCTGGAAAAATTAGTGATAGAAGATATTCAGCCCAGCAATCGTAAATACCCGGGTATTATATTTAAGCAGGAGAGAGAAGCAGGTAACGAGATTCTGAAGGTAGAGAACCTTACCAAAATCAGCGATGGAAAAACGCTCTTCAGCAAATTAAATTTTGATGTGCAGAAGGGTCATAAGATTGCTTTCATTAGCCGTGATCCCATGGCACTTACTGCTTTTTTTGAGGTAATCAATGGTAGAGAAAAGGCGGATAAAGGAAGTTATGAATGGGGAACAACTATTACTACGGCTTACCTTCCTAATGATAACAGTGAATTTTTTGAAGGAAGCAAATTGAACCTGATGGACTGGTTAAGGCAATACGTTCCACCGGGAACAAAAGATGTGGACGAGGATTTCTTAAGAGGCTTCCTGGGAAAAATGCTTTTTAGTGGAGATGAGATACTGAAGAAAACCAATGTACTGAGTGGAGGAGAAAAAGTGAGGTGTATGATCAGCAAAATGATGCTGCAAAATCCAAACGTATTAATACTGGATGAGCCAACAAACCACCTTGACCTGGAAAGCATTATTTCCTTTAATGAAAATATGAATGCATTCTCGGGTGTTGTGCTTTTCACCACGCATGATCACCAGTTTATGCAAACTGTAGCGAACCGTATTATTGAAATCACGCCAAAAGGTATGATTGACAAGCTAATGACTTATGATGAATACCTGCTGGATGAAAGAGTAAAGCTAATGAGAGAGGAGTTGTACGGATAGTTTAATTGATAATTGGTTAATGGATAATTGATAATGTGGAACTTGATTATTGATAGATGTTTGTGAAAATTTAGATTCTTATTTTTTTGTACTTTGCTGTGTGCTGCTATCTGGCTTTGGTTGCGTCGCACACTTCTGCTTTTTGTATTCTAGTGGGCAAATAAAAACATCAAAAAATTTACTTAAAAAAATAAAAGGGGCGGCTTTCACGAGCCGCCCCTGCGCATTTAGCGCCAGATTATTTTTTAGGCAAATTACACTTGGGTTAAACAAGTAACCCGGTGGTAGCCCATTTCATATCTGTAGATTGCATGAATACCTCCTTTTTTTTGGTGAATGAGCTATAAAGTTAGGGCAAACAAATTATTCTTTTGTTTCGTTGAATGAAAAATAGCAAATAGGAAAACCGTTAGAAGTATAGGGAATTCTAATTTCAGGTTCTAAAATCTATTCAACAGGTTTTTGTAAATCAACTCGGAAATAGATTAGGGGGAATACCGATAGATTTCTTTTCTGTGAAGTATCCTTACCATTTCGATAGTTTTATTTTCATAATAGTACCCTATACGATATTGCCCCATTCTTATGCGGTAAGCCGTTTTGAACCCCGAAAGTTTTTTGCAATTTTCTAATTGAGTAGGCAGGTTGGCTTTTTCCATTCTACCAATGATAATTAATAAGTGGCGTTGAAAAGGAGCAGATAATTTATCCGCATCTTTAGTAAAAGACTTGCGGATATCGATATTCATTTGGCCGATTTTAATTTACGAAGAAAGGCTGTCTTTTCAGTTGCATTAAGCAGTTTTGTTTTTCTGCCTTTTTGCATCGCATTAATAATTGCGGCATCTTCCTTTTCTTCCGTATAAAATCCAATGGAAAGCTCTTTCAATATTGTTTCAAGAACCTTTTCTTCTTTTTTATTCTTTGGATTTATAATGAATGTCATGTAGTAGAGTTAATAAATTATTGTCTTAGGATCAAGTGGACAAAGGTTTTCGTTCATAAATATCATAAACCGCAATAATAATCATAACCTCTTTCATACCAGTAATCCGGTGGCCGTTCATTACTGAAGAAAATTGTCCCGATGCGTTTTAGATGTTTTACACCATACTTCACAGGAATGATGAGCCTAAGAGGATAGCCCTGGTTTAAAGGTAATGGTTTGCCGTTTAGTTCGTAACACAACAAGGTCTGGGGGTGAAGCATGCTTTTATTATCCAGGCCTACATAGTATTTATTGTCTGGGGTATGCATGCCTGTGTACTGCATATTCACTTCCTGCTCCAGGTGAAAGTGCTTAATGAAATCGCTATACTTTACGCCAGCCCACCAGGTAACCTGGCTCCAGCCTTCGATGCATTTAAAACTAAAAATCACATTAGTTTTTGGCAATGCTTTTATTTCATCCATGCTAATGAACAAAGTATCGCCTGGCCCACGAACTACCTGCAGTCTCCAGGCAGTATCTAATATGGTCTCCATCCCAATAGCTCCGTTTACTCTGACTTTGACTACTGCATCTTTTTTAGAATAAGTTTTTGAAAGATTGTTATTGCTGAATAGGGAAGTGAAAATAGATTCATTGGTATTTAAAACAACACGCAAAGGTTTGGCTGTACGATTGTCGGTAGGTTGTTTGTGTATCCATACCCATGCGAACCAGCAAATGGCAAAAAATGCTACAAGAGATAATGCAGCAATAAATGTTTTTTTGCGGATATAAGATGTACTTACTTGTTTTTCTGTATTATTCATTGATGGCAGTTGTAGTATTTGGTTCAACGGGTTCTTCAACCGTAACAGCATCTCCTTTCACCACCTCAAACCCAGTTAGCATTCCCCTGAAATTGTTCCAGCCTGCAATGATAACCTGTATAATATGAACAAGGAAAAATAAAACCAAGAGAATTGTTAGGATAAAATGTTCTGCCCTTGCCCATTTATAACCGCCAAGAAGCGCACACAGCCAATGCAGTTGAGCAGGCTTGTAAATGGCAAGGCCGGTAAGTAACATGAGTAAACCCATAATAATAACAGCTGTATAAGCAATACGTTGGGCGGCATTGTATTTCTTTTGAGGAGGTGCAGTTTTTTTTATGTGCAAGTCATGAAGGATAACTTGCCAGGATTCTTTAAATGATTTACGATTGGGCAAAAGCAATTTCCACTCTTTTGAAAAAAACAAGTATAGCACATATAATAGACCGTTCAATGCAAATAACCACATAAAAACAAAATGCAAACTCATTCCTTCAGCAAGCCGGAAAGGAATGTTCAAAGCTTCGTAAAAGGATTTTGGGAAAAGTTTTAGAACAGTTTTATCGCCCCAGCCAAGTTTATAAACAGCATTGGCCCAGTAAATAAGTAGACCACTCCAAATCATTACTGCCAGTATTGGGAAATTAAGCCAGTGAAACCAGCGGATTGCAAGCGGATGTTTATGGCGTATTTTTTTCACCTGCACAAAGTAAACATTAACCCTTTATTTTTTTATAAATTTCAGCGATGCTGAATTCATGCAATATCTTAAACCGGTAGGCTTAGGGCCGTCTTCAAAAACATGCCCGAGGTGTGCGCCACAGCGGTTGCAGTTTATTTCTGTACGAGACATGCCCAGGCTATTATCAGTTATTTCTTCTACGTTCTTACTGGTAAGTGGGCTCCAGAAGCTTGGCCAACCTGTGCCGCTTTCAAACTTGGTAACAGAACTAAATAAAGGCAAATCGCAACCAATACAATTATATTGACCTACTGCATGATTATCCCAATATTCACCGGTATAAGGTCTCTCTGTTCCTTTCTTCCGTGTAACCTCATACTGGATGGACGTTAATTGCTTTTTCCATTCTGCATCAGTTTTGGTAACACTGTATTTATGAGTAGTTGCCATTTCATTATTTTTTTGCTGCGCATTGCAACTTAAAATAGTTAAGGAAGTTATTAAAGCAAAAAGTAGATGTTTCATTTTTTATTTAAAGTTACGATTGTTAAGATGCTTTGGTTTGTCATGTATCAGACCTTTAACAGGTTTTTTTAATCTGCACTACCATTAGTATGTTTGCAAAATCAATTCATAAGTATGGGTGTATTAAAACAAATAGCAGAATATCTATACCTGAAAAAAAGAGACCCGGACGAAAAGCCTACCCAATGGACGAAGTATATGCATGGCATAAACAGGCTATCTATATTCTTATTCCTGCTGGCAATGATAATTCTTGCCATCAAGTTGTTAAAGCACTAAACAGGGTTTATTAAATTTAAGATTTCCCTTGCGGCATTTGCTGAAGCGTGCCCACCGGCACTAAGAAGCTTATATAATGCTGAGTAATCTGTTTGTATTTGTTTTTGTTTCTCCGTATCATTCAGAATTAAATCCAGTTCAGTCACAAGGTTTTTTTCTGTAAGTTCATCCTGTATTAGCTCCTTTACCACTTCCTTGTTCATAACCAGGTTTACCAGGCCAATGAATTTTATTTTTATAAGCCGCTTTGCAATTTGATATGAAACAGGGCTGCCTTTGTAACAAATAATTTCAGGTACTTTAAACAAAGCTGTTTCAAGTGTGGCAGTACCACTAGTAACCAGGGCCGCATTAGCTAAAGATAATAATTCATATGTCCTGTTTTCCATCGTTTTCACCCCAGGGAAGTTCTTTAGCAATTCATCATAAAAGGCCACAGGCAGAGAAGGGGCTTTGGCTACAATAAATTCATAAGCAGGAAAGTGTTTTACCACGCTGAGCATTATGGGTAATTTTTTTTCAATTTCCTGTTTCCTGCTTCCGGGCAAGAGTGCTATAATATTTTTTGATGAAGAAGTGTGCTTGCCAGGATGGCTTGAGTTGAATTCATCAATAACTTCAATCAATGGATGGCCCACATATTCTACTTCATAATGCCATTTTTTGTAAAACGCCTTTTCGAAAGGAAGAATAACAAGCATTTTATTTATTGTGTTTTTTATAATTTTCACCCGGTTTTCTTTCCATGCCCATACCTGCGGAGAGATGTAGTACACAATTTTATAACCCTTTTGTTTAATCCATTTTGCCATACGAAGATTAAAGCCAGGATAATCAATTAGCACTACTATATCTGGTTTAAAAAAAGAGATATCTTTTTTACAAAAAGCAAGATTTTTAAAAATAGCAGGTAAATTTTTTATTACTTCAATAAAGCCCATAAATGCCAGGTCGCGGTAATGCTTAACGAGGATTGCGCCTGCAGCCTGCATTTTATCGCCGCCCCAACAACGAATATTTGCTTTGGTATCCTGGTGTTTTAATTCCTTAATAAGGTTACTTCCATGTAAATCGCCACTTGGCTCACCTACAATAATGTAATATTTCATTAACCCAAAAAATTTATGCGCAAGTTAAGCCAATAGAAATTTAGAAGTTTTAAAGGAAGGCCGCATTATATATCTTTTACATTTATATGTATTATATTGAAGCTTACTTGATAACTTAATTAAAACAATCTTTTAAGAAGTAAAGCGTTATTTTTGTGAACATAAATCCATGGGCCTGGCCCTTCCACTAAATATATCGAATGCTCCATCACCACTTTACAAAAAACCTTTCCATTAAATTACTTCTGATATTTTTTTTACTGTCGGGTGTTTCAATATGTTTTGCCCAAGGAGAGCCTGCACCTAAAGTTCAAAAAAAAGCAAGTAATAAAAAGGGGCAGGTTTTTTATGGTCAGGCCAGTTTTTATGCCAATAAATTTCAGGGGCGACAAACTGCAAATGGGGAAATTTTCAGCCAGCAAAAGTTTACAGCAGCCTGTAATGTACTTCCCTTGGGCACCTGGATACAGGTTACCAATCTCAGAAATGGCAGGATGGTAGTAGTGAAAACTACCGACAGGCTTCATCCCAGGATGCGACGGCTGGTAGATTTGTCAAAAATAGCGGCACAAAGACTAGGCTATATAGGCCATGGGCTTACCAGGGTGAAAGTGGTTGTACTCGACCCAAAGCTTTACAAAAAAATCTAATTAGGATTTACTATTAACCAACTATAAACAAAGTGGTGGTAATTATGTGCGTAATTAATTTTCCTATTTCAATCTAAGCAGCTATTTTTGCTGCGTTTACTCAAACTGACTAATTATGAAGAAATGTATTTTTACCCTGCTGACAATAGCAGTATGTACAATGGCAAATGCCCAGGATTACAAAAAAGCTCCTTCAATCGGAGTTCATTTTATTTTAAATGATTTTAAGACTGCGACCCAGATTAGAACTAATGGCCTTATCGATGTACTTAACAGCAAACAATACTCAAATACAAAACGAATGGCTCCTGGAATGGCAATTAGCTATATTGACGGAGTGTCTGAACGTTTAGATTATGCTGTTACCTTAAGTGGTTCATTTGTAGATTACCCGGTTCCGGAAAATGTAAGTAACGGAAATCCGAATTTACTCCTTGAAGCAGTTGCAACAGCTAACTTGAAATTGGTATCAGATAAATACTGGTTTGCGCCGTTTTTAACTGCCGGAGTTGGTGCTTCAAAATACAAAGGATACTTTGGTGCATTATTGCCAATAGGTGTAGGCATCCAGGTTAAATTAATACCTGGTACCTTTATATTGTTGAACAGCCAATATCGCATTCCAGTTACTACCAATAATACAGCTTATCATTTCTACCATAGTTTTGGTATAGCGTTTAATTTTAAAAAGGCTCCCACAGAACCTGCAGCAGCAATAACTAACTAAAAAATCTGGTTCTAAAAAATTACAGGCTTTCCCTAAAAAGGAAAGCCTGTAATTTTTTGTGATAATCTTGTTTGATACCAGCTAATTTTTTCCCCTACTTATATTCATATTCTATTGAACCCATAAGTCTTCGTTCTTTAGTAAAACATTTTTCCCTTGTTCTAAGACCATTTTCATAATTGTATTTCCAGATAAAGTAATTACCCAGCCCTTCTTCCGAAACCGTCATTTGGGTAACGAGACCCGTATAATTATATTCAAATACATAAGCGGGAACAAGCCCTGCTTTAAAATCATTGCTAAGCACTACATCAGTAAGCCGGTTCTTATCGTCATAATAATAATAATATTTACTGCCGTTCTTAGAATCTTTTTCAATTCCAATGTTATTACGTTCGTCAAGAGCAAAAAGTATTGTTACACTATCTTTATTATTGCGTACCCGGATCATTTTTTCAGGCAGGTTTTTATTGTTATAAATATAGATGTGTTCCTCCTTCATTTCGTTTCGGAAGTCATCATCATCAGAACGGGAAGTGGATACAACGGAAGCCAGCCTTTCCTCCTTATCATATGTATAGTGTGTGGTTGTGCTTAAAATGGATGAACTATCTGTGGAGCTGGTTACTTTGCCTTCTTCATTAAACCAGGAAGTAAAAATTGAGGGTGCCGTTTGCATAGACTTATTTAGCAAATCTACTTTCCTGAAATCTTTGGATATTTTTTTCTGGCAATAAAAGCCTTCGCTTTCCCGGCCATCTTCCTCAAAACTTTTAATATTAACTGTGCGAACTTTATTCTGTTTATAAGCCTGCATTTCAGCAGAAATCTGTTTATTGGTTATCACATCCTTATAATAATATTGTGAATGGGCAGGGATGATTGCAATTACCAGGAATACAAAAAAGGAAAAGAATAATTTCATTAAGTTTTTTTTAATACAAACGAAGATAACTCTATAGCTATTGCAACTAAATTGCAAGCAAGTTAAACTTTACTATTTTTAACAAAAATTAACTGCCTTGAGCCATCTTAATCAAAGGAAGGAGGATAACTGCCTTAATTGTAACGCAAAGGTTTATGGCAGGTATTGCCATGTTTGCGGCCAGGAAAATACTGAACCAGCAGAATCAGCATGGCATCTAATAACCCATTTCTTTAATGATATCACTCATTTTGATGGTAAATTTTTCAGCACTTTAAAATGGCTTGTTTTTAAACCAGGCTTTTTATCATCCGAGTATAAAATGGGTAGGCGGACGAGCTATCTCAATCCCGTGCGAATGTATATTTTCACTTCTGCTATTTTCTTTTTTATTTTCTTTTCCACTGTTCATATTGACCAAAATAAAGCCATTAAATTTGATAACCTCATATTGGATACTTCAGTTACAAACAAAATGAGTGACAGTTCATTTGCAGATTATACAGGTAAAATTTCTAAATCAAAAAAATCCTTAAGTAGATCTGAATACCTGGAATATAAGGATAGCTCCGCAAAGGAGGGATTTCATATTACCGGCAAAGCATATAAAAGCAAAGCAGAATATGATTCTGTATTAAAATCTGGAAAGGATCATAACTGGCTCCAACGGCAGGTGATTTATAAGGAAATTGAGATCAATAAAAAATTCAATAATGATAAGAAGAAATTCGGGGAAACCCTTATTTCTAATTTTTTTCACAGCTTTCCTCAAATATTCTTTTTATCACTGCCATTATTTGCATTGTTTCTTAAATTATTGTATGTGAGGCGAAAGGATTTTTACTATGTAAGCCACGCAATATTTACAGTTCATCTTTATATTTTTATTTTTATAGCCTTGCTTATTATTATGGGTTTAAGGGAATTAGAAACCATTGCAGCAGGAGGGTGGATAAATTATGTTATTGGAATTATATACCTGCTGATGTTTTTTTATGAATATAAAGCTATGCGAAACTTTTACGGGCAAGGCAGATTGAAAACAATTACTAAATACATTTTGCTTAATCTCTGGCTTATCTTCATTGTTAGTATGTTATTTTTTATTTTCTTATTGCTGTCTTTTTTTAAAATATAATTTATGGCTGTAACCGAAGAGTTTTCCCGCCTGGTAAATATCATGGATGAATTAAGAGAAAAATGTCCCTGGGATAAAAAGCAAACTATAGCTACACTGAGGCACTTAACCATTGAAGAAACCTATGAACTTGCAGATGCCATAACAGATGAAGACTGGGATGGCATAAAAGAAGAATTGGGTGATCTGCTTTTACATATCATTTTTTATGCAAGATTAGGAAAGGAAAAATCTGCATTTAGCCTGGAAGAAGTGATTCATGATATATGCGAAAAATTAATCGTTAGGCATCCCCATATTTACGGTGACGTTAAGGTGAATAATGAGGAGGAGGTGAAAGTGAACTGGGAAAAAATAAAATTGCAGCAGGGAAAAAAATCTGTCCTTGGCGGGGTACCCGTTTCGCTGCCGGCCATGGTAAAAGCTATCCGGTTGCAGGAAAAATCGAAACAAGTTGGTTTTGAATGGGATAACAGCACGCAGGTATGGGATAAAGTGAATGAGGAATTGAGTGAGTTGCAAGAGGCGGTAGCCTCTGGCAATAAGGAAAATATTGAAGATGAACTGGGGGATGTATTTTTTTCCCTTGTAAACTTTGCAAGGTTTTTGCACGTAGATGCTGAAAATGCGCTGGAAAGAACCAATAAAAAATTTATTCACCGGTTTACAAGTATGGAAACAATGGCAGCCCTTGATAATAAATTATTACACGATATGTCGCTTGAAGAAATGGATGCACTTTGGAATAAAATAAAAAAACTAACCCCATAAATAAGCAGTCTACACTACACATTGAGAAGCAAACTCACTTTCCCTGATTTTTTCAAAAGCAATTTGTACCTGTTGGTAATTGCAGCCTGGCTAATTACTTTTTCATTTATTATTGACAATTACTGGTCAGCAGAAACTAATATAAATACCGTTCAGAAAAATCTACAGAATTATGTAGCGGGTAAGCAAAAAAATATTCAAAAATTAATTGAGGACTCAACTTTTTTTAAGGAATTACATAGCGAAACTAAAAGTGAAGATATCCTACAGGAATTAGGGGCCAATAATTATTATTTATTTCAATACAGCCTTGTAGATACAGGTATGGTGTTGACGCATTGGTCCTCTCAGGTGGTGTTGCCTTCGCCTTTAATAATTTCATCAGTAGAAAAGGAAGGAGCAAGTTTATTAAGTAATGGATGGTATGTGTGGAATAAGTATGCAGAAAGGAACAATGTTTTTATCAGCCTTGTACCCTTGAAATGGGAATATATTGTTACTAATGACTACCTGCAGAACAAGTTTTTAATAAATTCAGATCTTGACAAGTTTTATGATATAGATTCAATAAAATCCAGTAGGGATATTATAGTAAAATCTGAAACCGGAGCGAACCTTTTTTCCATCGTAAAAATTACTGAAGGCAAACAATTCAGAAATAATATATTTTCAGTTTTCTTCAGATTGATTGCAGCTCTGACTGTACTGCTGTTTATTCATCTTTATGCCAGTTACCTTGCTATCAGACAAAGATTTATAAAAGGGTTAATTATATTACTTGCTGCTGTATTTCTTTTAAGAGTACTTAGTTATTTTTTCCCGGTGCCCTTAAACTTTCGCCAGTTTGAGCTTTTTGATCCAGGCATCTATGGGTCTTCATTTGTTTTAAGGTCACTTGGTGATTTGCTGATAAACGTCATCTTCTTTCTTTGGATTGTATTATTTACAAGGCACCAGGTATATGAAAAGAAAATTGTGTTGAATGTTTCCCACAACTATGGCAAATGGTTAGTATTATTAATTGCAAATTTTATTTTACTAAGTTCAACTTTTACTGGTGCTGCAATTTTACGATCCCTGGTTGCAGATTCCCAGATATCCTTTGATGTTATAAATTTCTTTTCATTAAATATTTACAGTGTTGTTAGTTTTATAGTTCTGTGCTCAATGGCAATAAGCTATTATTTCCTCACGCAGGTAATCATTTATTTATTAAAGCCGCTTTTTCCTGATTTCTTTAAAGTCTTTTTCCTTTCTGTAACCGTTTGTGGTTTATTATTCCTAAGTTTTACCATTGGAAGTATAAGTGGCGGGTTTGCTATTTATACTTTGTTGTGGTTATTGGTTTTTTTATTCCTTATAAATAATGTTTACCTCAATTTACTGGCCTCAAAAATTATTGCATCTAAGCTTATTTTCTGGCTATTCTTTTTTTCCCTTTCTATAGTTGCGGTAATTATTATTGAAAATAACCGCAAAGAGTTTAGTAATCGCCTGCATTATGCAGAAATGCTGGCCACCAAATCTGATCCCGTCAGTGAAATTTTTCTAAATTCCATGCTTTCAGATTTCAGGGTAGATTTTTTATCTGATAATTTTAAGCGTTTAACCAATCAAAGGCAAAACAGGTACCTGAAAGATAGCCTTATTAAAAATAACTTTTCAGGATATACAAATCGCTTTGACACTAAAATATTTTCCTTTGATGATAATGAAAAACCTTTGTTCAATGAGGAGAATATTGAGTATAACCGGCTGAATGCTATATTAAACACGCAGGCAAAACCCACTGGCATTCCGGGTCTTTATTATTATGATGAATCTTATGAAAGGTTTAGTTACATCACAAAGAAATTGATTAGGGATACTTCACAGAATGTCCTGGGCAGTATTTTTATCTTAGTTAGTCCTAAAAATATTAAGAGTGAAACCTTGTATCCTGAGTTATTCAGTAAAGGCCATAACAGTGCTATAGAAAACTCATCTGAGTATGCCTTTGCCATTTATAACAAACAAAAACTTATCAGTAGTCATAATGATTATCCTTTTTCTACAATTTATCCAAAGAAATATAGTGCAGGCCGCCAATATATCAGGATATCTAATGGCAATTTTGATGAACTTTGGTTTAATGCCGGCACAGACAAACATGTAGTGATTGTAAAAGAAAATAATGTATCTATTGAATCTATCACTTTGTTTTCTTACTTGTTTTGTGCTTTTCTTTTACTCACGGCTTTACTATGGCTGCTGAATATATTTATTAAATCACGGCTAAATCCTCAAAAGTTACAAGGATACTGGCAATTAACCATCCGCAACCAAATTCATGGCATTATCATATTTATAAGTACTTTATCTTTTATAGTTATTGGTATTGCTACTATCCTGTTCTTTATTTCTCGTTACGAAAACAATAACAAAGAAAAGCTTAGCGCTGCTATTCAAATAATGGAAAACCAATTGAACGTGCAATTGGAAGGAAGCCTTAATACAAGTGACAGTGCAGGATTGCAAAAACAAAAGAACCTGGTACAACTTGTAAATAATATTTCTGAAATTCATGGGGTAGATATTAATCTTTATGATTTAAATGGAAATTTGATTATTTCTTCCTTACCCCTTCCTTACGAAAAAGGCATTGTAAGTACTAAAATAAATCCTATAGCATACTATCACCTTCATATAAAACATGAAGTGCAGTTTTTTCAAAAAGAAAGTATTGGTAATTTGAATTTTGTGAGTAATTATGTTCCTGTTGTAAATGCCAATGGTGACGTGTATGCATATTTAAATATTCCCTATTTCACTTCTCAAAGCAAACTCAAACAAGAAATATCAAATTTCCTTGTAACTATTATTAATTTAAATGCCTTCATTTTTCTTATTGCTGGTATCCTGGCTTTATTTATCACAAACCGTATTACAAATTCATTTTCCGTTATCAGTGATAAAATGAAGATGATAAACCTGGGCATGCATAACGAAGCTATTGAATGGGAAAGAGATGATGAAATAGGCGACCTGGTAAAGGAATACAATAAGATGCTTGGTAAGTTAGAGCTAAGTGCCGAAGCACTTGCCAAAAATGAGCGTGAAGGCGCCTGGAGAGAAATGGCAAGGCAGGTGGCACATGAAATTAAGAACCCGCTTACACCTATGAAACTTAGTATGCAGTTTCTTCAAAAATCAATTGAGAATAATGCGCCCAATGTAAAACAACTTGCAGAATCTGTTTCAGAAACATTGATTGAGCAGATTGATCATCTTAGTAAAATTGCCAGTGAGTTTAGTCAATTTGCAAATATTGAACATGCGAAAAAAGAAAGACTCGATTTAAATGAGGCTTTGCAATCTATTAAATTGCTGTATAGCTCCGGTGAGATGGATATCGAGTGGAGTTTGTTGAATGAACCGATAATTATTCTGGGAGATAAAACCCATATCAATAGGTTGTTTACTAATCTTATTCAAAATGCAGTACAGGCAGTGCCCGATGGCAAGCGTCCGTATATCCTGGTTCAACAACGAATCGAAGATGCAAATATTCTTATAAAACTTTCAGATAATGGCGAGGGCATTGAAGAAAATATCCAGGATAAAATATTTACACCAAATTTTACCACTAAAACTTCTGGTACGGGGCTTGGCCTTGCTATGAGTAAACGTATGGTAGAGCAGGCGAATGGCAAGATCTGGTTTGAAACTGAAATGCATATAGGAACTAGTTTCTATGTACAGTTTCCACTGGCTGATGCTTAAATGTTCTTTATTTTTTTTCTTTGAGCTAAATAATTTTCAAATTCATCCAGGTGTAAGCTACTCAGGTTATGAGCTTTCTTTACAAATGCTTTTTGTGCTGCCAGTACGCCGAAGCGAATATCATCAATCCCCGTAATGAAGTGTGCATCAGGGTTTATGGAGATAAAAACATTCTTCTCTAAAGCATAATCAATAAAACGCCAGTCAATATCCAGCCTGTTAGGATTTGCATTCAATTCTATTACCACATGATTTTCTGCACATGCATCAATAATTTTTTTATGATTTACGGGGTAGGGAGGACGGCCAAGCAATAGCCTTCCTGTCATGTGACCTAAAATGGTTGTGTACGGATTTTGGATAGCGTTTAATAATCGCATCATCGCCTTTTCTTCTGTCATTTTCAGGTTGCTATGTACAGAAGCAATGACCAGGTCAAAACTTGCCAGCACATTTTTTTCATAATCAAGTCTGCCATCATTTAGTATATCGGACTCTATACTTTTAAAAATTTTAAAGGGAGCAAGTTTACTATTTAATTCATCTACATAGGCATGCTGAGCCATTATTTTGTCTTCATAAAGACCTTGAGCATAGAATGCTGATTTACTATGGTCGCTGATTACCATGTATTCCAATCCCTGCTCCATACATGCAAGGGACATTTCTTCAATAGTATTGTTGCCATCGCTCCAGTTGCTATGCGAATGTATTAAACCGTGTATATCTTCATATTTTATCCACCCATTTAGTACTTCTGTTTTGGCAAGGCTCACTATTTTGCTACTTTCCCTTAACATTGCCGGGATAATGTGCAAATTCCTTTGCCGGAAAAAATCATTTTCATCTAATGCTTCTTCCTGCAAACCCGTTTCTGCTAGGGCTTCCAGGAATTCATCAGAAGAGGAGGTATAAACAAGTGTATTCGTGAAATTTTCAGGGGTTGCATTGTAAATCTTCAGTTCTATTCCAAGGCTACAATTATACCTAATCCAGTTTTCCGTTTTTTCTTTTAATTGAAAAGTTGGTTCTGCTAATAAACCATTTTCAATTTCTGAAATGTTAGCTTCTAAAACGAACTCAAGTTCATCTACCATTTCTAATTGCCGGAGATAGGATCCCGTAACATTTATTTTTTTTCCGGTAAATAATTCTGATAAAAAAGCTTGTAGCTGAACCACTATTTTATCTGCCTGTGCATAGGTATGACTTCCTTTGGTTTTTAAATAAAATTGAATACTGTCTGTGATATTCTGTTGCGTTTTTTCTCCAAAACCTTTGTATAATTTTAACCTGTTTTCTTCACATGCATATAATAATTCGCCAACAGTTTCTATTTCCATTTCTTTCCAGATTGTATTGATTTTTTTTGGCCCTAATCCTTTTACATTTAGCATTTCTATGATGCCCGGAGGTGTGGAAAGAATTATTTTATTTAACGTTTCTAATTCCCCCGTATTTAGCAATTCTTCAATTTTTTGAGCACATGAGTTGCCAATTCCTTTTATCGAAGCAATTTTTTCTAGTGGTGTTTCTGCTAATTGGACTGTTAATTTTTCTATAGCAAATGCTGCAGATGAATATGTTTTTGATTTAAAACTATTCTCTCCATGTATGTCCATAAGCTTTGAAAGCAAAGAAAAAATATCGGCGATCTGGTAATTGTCCATCTTCCAAAATTAATAAATACAAAAAGGTTTTCAGATAATTTTAAAGAAATAAATGGATTGGCGGAGACTTTAAGAAATAATCCAGAAGGATGCTGAAAGTATTATGAATACAGGCTTTAAACAAAAGTCCCGGCAATGTGCCGGGACTCTCTTTATCATTAAATTCAAAAGCTTACTTCTTCTTAGGAGCGGCTTTTTTTGCAGCAGCTTTTTTAGGAGCGGCTTTTTTTGCAGCGGCTTTTTTAGGAGCGGCTTTTTTTGCAGCAGCTTTTTTAGGAGCGGCTTTTTTTGCAGGAGCTTTTTTTGCAGCAGCTTTTTTAGGAGCGGCTTTTTTCTTAGTTGCCATTTTTTTGAATTTAATTGGTTAGTAAATAATACCTTAAAAATATATACTATTTTTAAACTACCAAAAAAAATATCAAAAAATTTATGCAGTTG
>JBDSYV010000275.1:0-2791 GCA_040110925.1 Ferruginibacter sp.
TCTGATACAACGCTATGTTCCCAATTGTGGTTTAAGTTGTGTTGTGAAGCAAATATAATTTCATTAGATAGCACAGCCGCAGACACTGAAGATGTTTATCTAAACTGGATTTCAAAAACAGAAAATAATTTATCATCCGGGTTTAAACGTGAATAACGAAAACCTATGGTATAAAAAAGGCTTTCACATTTGGAAAGTCTTTTCTAAACGATCTATTTAAAACATATTTTATTAGTTCACTGAGATTAGTAATGGCTTAAATGCTCCTGGTCCTTTTATAGTTCCACGCCCTATATAATTGTTGCCATCAATTCGTTTAAAAAAACGTGGCATAAGCATAATATCTTCTTCCCTGGTATCAAACAATAATTCTTTAGTAACTATTCCTGCATTATCAATCTTTGCTACTACTACCTGTCCTCCATAACCATTCACATGATATTTAGGCGGTTCATCTTCTCCCAGGTCCATATTCTTTTTGTTATCCAGGTATAAAAAATAATATCCTGTTTCATCGCTCACAAGCTTGTATCCTAAAGTCTGATTCGCATTTGTGCCTCGCTGATTTTTTGGGATTTTTCTAAGCCATAAAAAATTACCTTGTCCATCAATTTTTGCCCCTAGAATATCTTCATAATAATAATTGTAAGTGGTTGTGGTATATTTTCCATTATAGGACGTGGTAATCACTAACCTGTATTCTTCTAGTGCCAAAAATACGCTACCATCTTTTTCTACTGTTATACTTCTTACTTTTAAATTTGGTGCTTCATAATCATCCTTTCTTTCCATTCTTCTTTTCGTCCTGGCCTTTTCAAATTTTTCAAGTTCTGCTAAGGGAAATTCATAATACCCCTTCTTATACTTTATCACCTTGCCATTTTGATCAAGCATGGCGAGGAATATGCCGTCAGTGCCAGTTCCTTTAGACTTTTTGCTATAAGTGCAGGAAACAACAATATCATGTGCAGAATTTTCAATCAGCGATGCTTCCCTTATAAAATAATCATCTACAGAAATTACATATTGCTTCATCTTTTTGTCGGCAGTAAATTTGAAGACATCAAAATGATAACCCGGTTTGCCTGTTTCTTTATCCTTTTCCCTTCTTTTTTCATCATCGTAAACTTTGGCAAGCATGTAAGCATTTCCATTTGCATCAATGGTAAAATCCATGTTGTCCATTATTTGTTCCGTGTAAGGCATAGTAAATTCATTGTTCCAAACTTTAGCCATTTTTTCATCATACACATACAACCCTATCTTGTCATAATTTTTCTTATCATTTCTTTCCTCTGGATACAACCGGTAACTCACCAACAAATGAGTATTGTTAGCATCGTAATTCAGGTCGTATTTTCCTACGGTTTTTCCTCCTGATCCAATCCCCCATCCAAAACTACTTCCGGAATATTCTCCTGCAATTTTTGTTGTAGAAAGCATTTTTTTATTCGGCTCGGATATTTTACCGGTCTTAACATCGAGTTTGTCGTAATACAAAGATTCTTCTTTATCGCTTTTGCTCCAGTCACTATGCAACCAGTAAAAGTTATTACCCATATTTACAACCCCTTCATTGTTGTAGTTCCTGGTAACTTCCAGTTCAATTTCCTTTTCACTTGTTTGGCTCAGACTTTTTGGATCAAAAGCAAAAATGGTTAGCTTGTCTTTTTTTAAAAAAAGATTTACAATACCGGCAGACTGGGTACCATAAAATCCCATATCTGTTGATCTTTTTGGTACGTCATATTCGGCACCAAGTTTAAAGCTGAATTTTTTACTTTGGCCAAAAGAAAAAATCGAAATCATTGTAAGAGCAATTAGAAGGAAATATTTCATAAAGTATGAATTAAAGAGTAACTGAACTGGCAGTTTTAAAGGTGAATAAATGAGGAGCGAAAATATAGTTATTGTATTGGCAGTCCTAATCAAATTTTTATATTAAAATATTTTAAAACATCTGTCAATTCCGCGGCAGATATAACTTCAAAAGCACTGTGAAAATTTCATTTGAAGATAATTTTATATGTGACAACAGTTGCCAATGTCAGAAGATAAAGTGTACCCAGCCGTAGATAGTCGTTGGTTTTATCTCACCAAATCCCTAAACCGTTGATATATATTGTTTATCCATCTGTAGTATTCACCTGCGTAAAAGCCCTCAAATTGAAATCTTTATTATACTTTTACTGCTTTACCAATTAATGGTTATCGCTTAGAAAATTAACCCTGGGATTATGATACATGTTGGAGAACGAGGACTTTCTTTAAATGATTTTTCCGATATTTTATTCAAGGAAAAAAAAGTAGTTCTGGATAAAAATGCCATTGAAAAAGTAGATATTAATTATACCTTTTTAAAAGGCTTTTCATCTAATAAACTTATCTATGGCATAAATACTGGTTTCGGCCCTATGGCCCAGTATAAAGTAAGCGAAGCCAATCTTCTACAGTTACAATACAATCTTATCCGGAGCCATAGTTCAGGTGGGGGAAACATTATGTCGCCAATAATGGTAAAGGCAGTAATGGTTGCCCGGCTCAACAGCCTTATGCGGGCTTACTCCGGCGTTCACACCGATGTTGTTGAATTGCTTGCGGAACTGATTAATAAAAATGTTACCCCCTGTATTTATGAACACGGCGGGGTAGGTGCTAGTGGCGACCTTGTTCAACTTGCTCATCTGGGGCTGGTGCTTATTGGTGAAGGCGAAGTGATTTATAAAGGTGAACTACATCCCACCATTAATATTTTTGATAAACTGGGTATTAAGCCGCTAACAATTCATAT